>CAXUNA010000016.1:0-1820 GCA_964252095.1 uncultured Jatrophihabitans sp.
GCCGCACCCACCGCCCCCGCGGCCGCACCCGCGACCCCCGACCTCGGTCCGAACGTCCACGTGATCAGCCCGTCGATGTCGCAGAGCGCCATCCAGTCGATCGTCGACGGCGTCTACGCGGCGCAGGCCGGCAACCAGTTCGGCACCCGCCGTGACTCCATCCTGTTCATGCCGGGCACGTACGGCACGACGGCCGCCCCGCTGAACTTCCAGGTCGGCTACTACACCGAGGTCGCCGGGCTGGGGCGGAACCCGGGAGACGTCGTCGTCAACGGGTCCATCAACGTCTACAACCAGTGCGACACCGGCGGTACCTGCATCGCGCTGAACAACTTCTGGCGGTCGCTGTCCAACCTCACCATCAACGCGTCGGGCGGGCGCGGCTGCCAGTCCGGCGAGTTCTGGGCCGTGTCGCAGGCCTCGCCGATGCGCCGCGTGCAGGTCAACGGGCAGGGCAACAACATCACGCTCATGGACTACTGCACGGGGCCGTCGTTCGCGAGCGGCGGGTTCATCGCCGATTCCCGGTTCGACTCACCGGTGACCAACGGCTCGCAGCAGCAGTTCTTCACCCGCAACAGCGACCTGGCCGGCGGCTGGTCGAACGGTGTCTGGAACCAGGTGTTCTCCGGTACGACGGGCGCCCCGACCGAGGCCTTCGCCGCGCCGAACTACTACACGACGGTCGCGGCCACCCCGGCCAGCCGGGAGAAGCCGTACCTGTACGTCGACGACCGAGGCGCGTGGCAGGTCTTCGTCCCCGACGCCGCGACGAACTCCTCCGGCCCGACGTGGTCGGCCACCGCGAACACGCCCGGCCGGTCGCTGCCGCTCTACGAGTTCTACGTCGCGAAGCCCGGCGACAGCGCCGCCACGCTCAACAAGGAGTTGGCGCAGGGCCAGAACCTGCTCGTCACCCCGGGCGTCTACCCGGTGACGTCGCCGATCCAGATCACCCGCCCCGGGACGGTCGTGCTCGGGATGGGTCTCGCGACGCTGACCTCCGCGACGACCGGACCCACGCTGCAGGTCGGTGACGTCGGCGGGGTCGACGTCGCCGGGCTGATCCTCGACGCCGGCACGAAGTACTCCGACTCGCTGCTGCAGATCGGGAGCAAGCCGCACGCCAGAGTGGCGCAGCCGCAGTACGGCCCGACCTCGTTGCAGGACGTGTTCTTCCGGATCGGTGGCCCGCACGCGGGACGCGCCGCGGTGAGCCTCGAGGTCAACAGCGACAACGTCGTGCTCGACGACATCTGGGCGTGGCGGGCCGACCACGGCACGGGCGTCGGCTGGAACAGCAACATCGCCCCGACCGGCGTCAAGGTCACCGGCAACGACGTCACCGCGACCGGGCTGTTCGTCGAGCACTACCAGCAGTACGAGACGGTGTGGAGCGGCGAGCGCGGCCACGTCGTGTTCTTCCAGAACGAGATGCCCTACGACGTCCCGAGCCAGAACGCCTGGTCCTCGGACGGCCGGACGCTCGGCTACGCCGCGTTCAAGGTGTCGGCGAACGTGCTGCAGTTCGACGGCTCCGGCATGGGGTCGTACAGCTTCTTCAACCAGGGTCGGCCGATCGTCGCGTCCAGGGCGTTCGAGGTCCCGAAGCACGCGGGCGTGCACCTGCACGACCTGCTCACGATCTTCCTCGACGCGGTCAACGGGTCGGGTGGGATCAAGCAGGTGGTCAACGGCGTCGGTGGTTCCTCGACGGCGGCGAACGCCGACACCCCGGTGACGGTGGTCGACTACCCGGCGGCGCCCGCCGCGCGCTGACGCGAGCCGCGACGACGGCCGTGGGTGACCGGGTCCACCGG
>CAXUNA010000016.1:1830-14620 GCA_964252095.1 uncultured Jatrophihabitans sp.
GGCTGCGGCGACGGGCCGGGCCAGCAGCAGATCTCGGGTGCGGCGCCGACCGATCTCCCACCTGTCAGGTCGCGCGTGACGGAGCCGTCGCGGGCGCGGCGGGCGGTGCGGTACCACGCTGGCGCGGCTGACGGCGAACAGGTCGGCCAGGTCCCCGACGCTGTACCCGCCGGTGTGGGCACCACGGGGGATCCCTCTCTGGGCCCGGGCAGGGTCGCGTACTCCAGACGGATCAAGCCGCGTCGGTCGGTCCGACCCGGCGAAACGGCGACAGGGCGATGCCGGCGGTGACAGCGGCCATGCCGGCGGCCGCCACCCACAGGGCGGGGCGGAAGCCGATCGTGTCGGCCAGCACACCGCCCAGGGGTGCGCCGATGACGACCACGCCGCGGTTCACCGAACGCATCGTCGTGTTCATCCGCGCCTGCAACCGGTCCGGTGTGACCGTCTGGCGGTACCCCATCGTGTTGGCGTTCTCGGCGCCGAGCGCGAACCCGAACAGCAGTTGACCGAGCGCGACGACCGTTCCGCCCACCACGCCGAGCGGGGCGAGTGCGACGACGGCGAACGCGACCACCGTCAGTGCCCAGCACCCGATCGTGGTGGGGCCGACCCCGAAACGGGAACCCAACCGCGTCGCCAGCGTGCTGCCGGCCAACGCACCGACGCCGGCTGCGGCGAGCAGCAGGCCGAGACCGAGTGCGTTCAGTCCCAGCTGACGCAGCGCGAAGGGCGTCACGACGGTGTTGAACACGGCGACGAACAGGAACCAGGCGTGAGTCCAGACCGCGAACGGCGTCAGGGTGGGGTGGCGGTAGACCCACCGCAGACCTTCCGCGAGTTCGCGGCGGAAGTGACGCTCGGTGCGACGAGCGGCCTCCTCCTCGATCCGCGTTCGGGCAACCAGGACTGCGGACAGCAGGTAGGAGAGCGCGTCGACGAGAACCGCGACCGGAGCGGTGAGCAGGGCGACGAGCGCGCCGCCCAGTGCCGGCCCTGCGGTCTGGGCCACCGCGTCGCTCTGGTCCAGGCGGGCGTTCGCCGCGGTGATCAGCCGCCGTGGCACCGTACGCGGCAGGAAGGACTGGGAGGCCGAGTCGTGTGCCAGCGTCAACGCGCCGAACACGAGCATCAGCGCCAGCAACGCGGACAGGTCCAGCGCCCCGGCCCACGACAGGACCGGGATCGCGACGAGCACGACGGCCAAGCCGGCGTCGGTCGCCACCAACAGCGGCCGCCGGCGGTACCGGTCGACCATGACGCCCGCGGCCAGGCCGAACAGCAGGTAGGGCAGCCAGCGCGCTGCGCTGACCAGCCCCACCTGGGTGGCTGAACCCCCGAGGTCGACGACGACCAGGACCTGCACCGCCACGACCGTCACGTAGGAGCCCAGACCCGACAGCGTCGACGCGACCCAGAAGCGTCGGAACGAGGCCACGGACAACGGCCCGGCCCGTGCGGATCGGGCTCCGGCCACCGCGGCAGTCAACCAGTTCGGACGCGATGATCCGCACCGGCCGAGGCGTGGCCGGCGTCGGCCCACACCTCGGCGCGGCCGTCGGCGGCGAGCGTGACGATCCACGTCGCAAGCGGTCCGGTCACGTGCTTCACGCGCCCAACGTCAGAACCAACGTGCGTCAACCGTCGGGGACCCTGGCGGTTCCCGACGCCAGCTCAGCGGCTGTGCTGGAGGTAGTCGCAGGCCGAGCGGGCGTCTGGCTCGCTGGACGCGAGGCCGCCGCGTCGCATCGTGAGCAGGTCGATCTGGTCGCCGTTGTGGAAGCGGAGGCGCAGCCCGGTGCGGGAGGCGGCGGGGAACTCGATCGGTCCGACGTCCGCACCGGCCAGGTCGGATCGGGCGTAGCGCCGGCGAACCCGACCGCGGAGCCCGAGCAGCTGGATGCTGGAGCCGTCCAGGTAGAGCAGCGTCATGGATCGGCCGACCGTCATCGGTCTGACCCAGGCGTCCGGGTGTTCGCGCCGCACTCGCTCGGCTCGCCGCTGCCACGCCCCGTCCATGAGCCACACGAGGACTGCCACCAGCACGAAGGCGCCCGCGACGGCGACAGCGACGGCCCAGCCGTCGTGGTCACGGCGGACGTTGCGGGCGATGAGCAGTCCTCGCACGACGAGCACCACGACGGCCACGCCGAGCAGGGCCAGGCTCACCCACCGTCGGGACCGACGGCGCGCCGGACGGGCCGACCCAGCCGGCGCGGCGGCGTCCGGCGGTGTGCCGGTCGCGATCGGCGCCGTCTTCGCTGCTGGTGCTGCCCCGTCACGAGGTCCGTCGTCATCCACGTCACCGGGCATCCCCGTGTTGTGGCCGGGGTTCGGTCAGGGCGCGGTTCGAACTCGGTAGCCCGATCACCCGGTCGTGGGCCTGAGACACCCCCACCGGGTCGTCCCGAGCCACGAACGTCAGTGCGACCCGTGCTGCTCCTGACCCGGCCCGTGGCTCGGACCTGCTCAGTCGGTGTCGGCCGCGAGCCGGTCGACCTCGGCTTCCTGGTCGTCGACGGCCTGCTCGGCCGCGGCGCCGTCGAGGTCCGCAGGATCTTCGGCGCCAGGATCTCCTACGGCGTCGGCACTGTCGGCGATGCGGTCATCGTCTGACACAGCCTTCTCTGACATGTCGTCTCCTCGCGGTAGCGGCCCCGGTGCGGTGCTCAGGGCATGCGATCGTGGTCTGACGATCGTCGCCGACCGAGACCGGCACGGGGTCTCACATCGAGACGACCGGCACCGGCGCCCGCGAGCGGAACCTGCGTCGGCGAACCCCTTTCGTGGACCGACCGGTCAGGCGGGGGCCGTCACGCTTCGTGGGCGATGAGGACCTCACCGGCACCCGCGGACAGGGGTGAGTCGACCAGGGCCATGAGTCGTTCGGCCGTCCACGCCTTCGCCTTGGCGTTGGCGGCGTCGGCCGCCTCGCGCGCCGCGAAGACGCCGAGGCTCCACACGGTGTCGTCGCCGGTCTCGACGAGCGTGTAGGACACGACGCCGTCGATCTCGTCGAGCATCGGCAGGTACTCGGTGCGGATGAGGTCGGCCACCGCGGAGACCTGACCGGCTCTGGCCTTGATGCTGCGAACTGTGGCGTGCACGGTGCACCTCTCGACGACGTGGCGGCACCGGCTCTGCCCCGGCGCCGGATGATCTCTGCGCGGAGCCTGGCCCGCAACCGGTCAGCGGTCAACCACCGGATCCCGCACCGGCCGCGTCGCCGTGCCGGCCGGCGTCGCTCGCCTACCGCCGCGAGTCCCCCGCAGCCGAGTCGAGCCAGGCCAGCACCCGGTCGCGGTCGTCGACGAGGCCGCGATAGGCGAGGAGCTCGGGTCCCATGGAGCGGATGAGGCCGGCGGTACGTCGGCGCTGGTCGGCGTCGAGGTCGGAGATCGGCGTGACGGTGGTCCGGATCGTGAAGACGACCGCGCCGGTCCGTGGAAGCACGCGCAAGGTCTGTCGCTCCGACCGGAGGAAGAAACCGTGGGGCACCGGCTGCGGGCCGATGTCGGGTCGCGACGGCTGGAACAACTCGGGGGCGTCGAGGACGCCGATGTTGTGGCGCAGTACGCCCCGTTCGGGTGTCAGCCGGGCGAAGACCTTGTCGACGGCCGCGCCGATCTGGTCCGCGTAGCCCGGAATCGGCGCGTGGATCGCCGCCATCGGCAGCCCGACCTTCTCGGCGAGCACCCAGCGGAACGGGAACGACAGGCTCGCAGCGACGAGCACCGGTCGGCCCTGGGCGTCGGGCAGGTGCACGCAGAGGTCCTCGGGCACGAGCAACCCGGCTTGTTCGATCGGGTGGGCGTCGCTGCCGACGTGCGGCACGCCGAGGTGGTCCTCGATCATCGTCAACAGTTCGGCACACGCGTCGTCCGAGCCGGGCAGCGCCGCGATGACCTGGTCCCGGTGTGCCCGCAGCACCCGTCGCTTCTCGGTCAGCTGTTCGTGCGCGTCCGGTCCGAAGTCGAACCACTCCGCGGGGTCGAGGCGCCGGGCGCCGACGGTGTGCCGGTGCGATTCCCGTGGCTCGGGCAGGTACATCCGGTTCAACCGCCCCCGTGTGTCGCGATGCCGTCACCCGCCGCCACAGCCGAACCGTAGTGGATGCACCGCTGCACCGACGGGCGTCGACGTCACCGGAGCCGCGTCGTCGGACGCCGCGTCAGGCGCCGGCGTGTTCGGCGAAGAACGTGAGGAGGAGGCGGGCGAGCTCGTGCGGTCGTTCCTCGCTGACGAAATGCCCGCAACCGTCGATGACGACGGTCTCGAGGTCGGACGCCGCCGTACGCAGGTTCTCACCGACGGCGGCACCGAAGACGTGTTCTGCGCCCACGGCGAGCGTCGGAGTCGTGATCGGCTCGCTGACGTACCGGGTGTTGTGCGCGATCTGGGTGTCGATGGTGCGGTACCGCTCGAACGCCGAGGCCATGGCTCCCGGCCGGGTGTAGGTCCGCAGGTACTCCTCCGCCGCCGACGCGTCCGGCACGTCCGGAGTGGAGGAGAAGGCCTGGAAGAGCCAGTCGAGGTAGACGCGTTCGCGGCCACGCACCAACTCCTCGGACAGGTGCGGGGTCTGCTGGAACCCGACGAACCAGGGACTCGCCGCCGTGAGGTCGGTCCACGGACCGGCGGGCATCGCCTCGATGACGGCCAGGGCGCGGGTGAGGTGGGGGTGGGCGGCCGCGAACGCGAACGCCGTGGACCCGCCCCAGTCCTGCCCGGCGACGAAGGCAGGCCCCAGGTCGAGTTCCTCGAGCAGGACCGCGAGATCGTGCGCGCCCGTCGGGACGTCGTTCGGCTGCGAGCCGGCGTCGGAGTCGCCGAGCCCCCGCAGGTCCAGGGCCAACACCGTCATCGTCTGCGCCATCTCGCTCATCACCTCCCGCCACGCGTACCAGGTCTGGGGAAACCCGTGCAGGAGGACGGCGAGCGGCCCGGAGCCGCCGATCACGTAGTGCAGGTCGACGTCGCCGACCTGTCGGTGTTCATGCCGGAACCCCGGCGGCGGATCGGCGGGGCGGCGGACCGTGTCGGCCACCGCCTGGTACGCAAGGGGTGTCTCCCGTTGGAGGGGGCGCCACCGCTCGACGTGCAGGGGCTCGCTCGGGTCCGGCACGAGGTCGCGTACCTCCGTCAGGAACTCCCGGGTGTGCGCCTTCGTGGAGTGCTCGGCCAGCGCTTCCTGGGATTCCCAGATCTCGTAGCCGACCACCCGGGTGTCGTCGGTGGGGTCGAGGCCGACCTCGAAGCGGATGACGCCACGGTCGGCCCGCCGTGTCGCGTCGCCGAGCCGGACCAGCGCGTCGCGCATCCGTTGCTGAGCGCCCGGCCGGACGTCGAGCCGGACCACCAGCATCACCTGCTCGTCCCCGGCGGCGGCCGACGTCGGCTCCACGAAGGTCATGGTGTCTCGCTTTCGGCAGGGTCGAGGTTTCCGGAAGTTGGAAGTTCCCAGGCGTTGCGGGTGTTGCCTCCTGTCCCGGGACGACCACCGGCCGCCCGCGCACATCCACTCCGATGCCGCGCGACCCACGGCGGTTCCACCGGGGGAGCTCAGCCCAGCGCCGGATCGTCGGTGAGGGGGAGACGACGCGCCCGGCCGGCGCCGAACGAGGTGAAGAGCGCCTCGACGTCGTCGAAGGCGTCGAGGGTGTGCCTGACCCGGGACATCAGCACGGCGCCCTCGATCGCGCTGACCAGGCCGGTGGCGAGCGACCGCGCCTCACGTTCGTCGTAGTCGAACGCGGTGAAGAACACCTTCTGGACACTGGCCTGCCACGTGTCGAAGGCGGCCGTGGCGACCGCGCGCAGGCCGTCGTCCTTGATGCCGTCGATGACCACCGGGGCGACCGGGCAGCCTGCCTCGAAGTCGAAGTCGATCATCAGCCGCCGCCACGGATCCAGGATCATCCCGACCGCGTCGCCGACCGTCGCGGCCGTACGGATCGCGAGCCCGAAGCCCGACGGGAACTCGGTCATCGCGTACCGGATCGCCTCTTCGACCAACTGGTTCTTGCCCTGGGGGAAGTAGCGCTGCAGCGAGCCGCGGGGAGCCTCGGCGTGCTGGACGATCTCGCGCAGCCCGATGCCGTTGATCCCGCGGCGACGCATCAGGTGGGCGGTGCTGCGGACGATGCGCTCCCGCGGAGTCGGTTCGTCGGGGCTCGTCGAGGTGGTCACGACCGACCTCCTTCCGCGTGTCCGGGCCATCGTACTGCTGCGTCATGACCAGCGATGACGAGTGCCATGCAATGCGATGACAACTGTCATGCATCTGCGTTACGGTGTCCGCGTGCCCGACCTGACAACGACGGCGGAGGTGGCGTCGTGAACGACCTGCTGAGCGACGTGCTGGGCGCCCACGGCGGGCTCGAGCGCTGGACCCGTGTCGCGTCCCTCACCGTCGAGGGATCGCTGGGCGGGCCGTTCTGGGCGGCGAAGGGCTGGCCGGAGGTGTTCCGCGACCAGCGCGTCACCCTCGATCCGCACCGGGTCGACATCACCTTCGAGCCGTACCCGCGGGCCGGGCGCCGTGCCCACTTCCACTCGGGCCCGGAACGTCTCGAGATCCGCGAGCGCACCGGTGAACTCGTGGAGGGACGGGATCGGCCCCGCGAGAGCTTTCCGCCCACGGACCCGTCCCCTCGTTGGGACGCCATCCAGACCGCCTACTTCACCAGCTGCGCGATGTGGAGCTACGTCACCGCTCCCTTCGTGCTCACCTACCCCGGCGTCACCACCGAGGAGATCGAGCCGTGGACGGGCGACGGACCGACCTGGCGGCGGCTGGCGGTGCACTTCCCACCGGATCTGCCCAACCACAACCCGGACCAGGTCTTCTACTTCGGCGAGGACTTCCTGCTGCGACGGCTGGACTACCACCCCGAGGTGACCGACAGCCCGATCGCGCACGAGGTCGACGCTTACCGGGAGTTCGGCGGACTGATGTTCCCCACCCGGCGACGCGTGCACGTGCGGGACGCGGACGGCAGAGCAGACAGGAGTGGCACACCGATCACGATCGACATCGACGCGGTACGGGTCGAGACGGCGTGACCGCCACGGTGAGCCGCACCGCCGGCGACGTCGTCACCGCGCACGTGCCGGACGCCGCGCACCCCGCGCTCGCCGGACGGTCGATGCGCGCCCTGCCGTCGTACGTCCTCTTCCCGAAGAGCTGAGCCGCGATCCCACCCAGCCCGTCACCCGACCCGAACCGAACCGAGGTACGCCCATGCCCGTCGTCACGCACGACACCGAGAACGGTGCCCCGATCGAGCTCCACTACGAGGATCACGGAGCCGGACGCGCGGTGATGCTCCTGCAGGGCTATCCGCTCGACGGTGCGGCCTGGGAGCCGCAGACCCTCGCGTTGCTCGATGCCGGGTTCCGGGTCGTCACGCTCGACCGCCGCGGCTTCGGCCGGTCCAGCCGCGTGGCCGCCCCGTTCGGTTACGACCAGCTCGCCGACGACGTCGCCGCCGTGCTCGACCACCTCGACCTCCGTGAGGTGACGCTCGTCGGGTTCTCGATGGGCACCGCCGAGATCAGCCGGTACGTCGGCCGGCACGGCACCGGCCGGCTCCGCTCTGCCGTGATGATCGCGGCGTTCGGGCCCGGACTGCTCGCGGGCGAGGACGGCGTCGGCTTCCCGGCGGAAGTCTTCAGCGGAATCCAGGACGCCATCCGACACGACCGGCACCAGTACGTCGAGAACTACTTCCTCCAGCACTACGTGGCCGAGCAGAACCTCGGCAGCCGCGTCAGCGCCGCCACCCTGCGGGCCGACACCACGGTGGGTGCCGCCGCCGGCGCTTCGGCGATGCTGTCGTGCGTCGCCGCCTGGAAGGAGGACTTCCGCACCGACCTGGCCGCGATCGACGTACCCCTGCTCGTGCTGCACGGCACCGAGGACCGCAACATCCCGATCGACGTCGGCGCCCGCCGCGTCCCGCAGTATGTGCCGGGTGCAACGATCGTCGAGGTCGAAGGCGGTCCACACGGCATCGGCGTCACCCACCCGGAGATCGTCAACCCCGCCCTGCTCGACTTCCTGCGGGAGTGACCGAGCGAGACCCCCCACCCGAAGCGTTGCATGGCGCAACGCTCGTGGTCTGTCGGGCCGACCTGCGGTGCGGTGGCACGGCGACACCGCACCTGGCCGCGCAGCAACTCCGGTCACGGTCGTTCGGCGCCTCCGCTGCCGTCGGGAGCGCCCGCGGCCACGACAACGGTGTCCTGGGTGCCACGCAACGTCTGTGACGGCGTCTCGCCGAACCGTTCCCGGTACGCCGACGCGAACCGGCCCAGGTGTCCGAGCCCGTAGCGGGACGCGACCATCGCCACCGTCGTGCCGCCTTCGCGCCTCGCCAACAACTCCCGCGCGCGGATCAGCCGCACACCCTGCAGGTACCCCATCGGGGTGGTGTCGAGCTCACGGCGGAACCCCTCGTACAGGGCCCGTGCCGACACCACGACCTCCTGCGACAGCTCCGGCACCGTCCACGGTTGCTCCGGGCGGTTCTCGATCAGCTCGACGGCACGGCGCACCCACGGCGTGGAGATCGTCGTTCCGTCGACGTCGAACACCTCGGCCTCGATGTGGTCGGCCGCCAGCAGGAACATGTCGAGCACCATCTGCTCGAGGTGCCGCTCCGCGACGTCGCTGCCCAGCAGGGGCGACTGCTCCCGGATCTGGTCCCGGAGCAGCTGCAACGCCGCCTCGAGCCGCAGGCCGGTCTCGCTGGTGAGGTCGACGACCGGGTCGAACCGGACCGGACGGGCCGGCGGGCCGCCGACGATCGCGATCGCTTCGCGCTCCAGTTCCGTCTGCGACATGGCCACCAGGGTGAACACGTAGTGGCCCGGCAGGGCCCGGTCCTGCCGGGTGCCGGTCGTCGCCACGGTCGCCTCACTGCGGGCGGCCGGGGTGGCCGGTGACGTCACCGTCCGCGGGTCCGTGCCGTACCCGACGGGCACGATCAACAACGGCCCGCTCACGGCGTCGACGTCGACCCGGATCGGCAGGTCGACGTGGATCGACGCCGCCGACAACGTCCTCATCCGGAGCGACGCGATCTGCATCGTCGGGACCCGCGGCACGAGGTGCAGGTGGTCGCCGAGCCCGGTGACGGTCAGCCGGCTGGGGAAGAACAGGTGCGAGAGGAAGTCGGTGATCTCCTCGGCGCCGTGCAGCTCCTCGTCGGGCAACTGCTGGAACGGCATGAGGTCCTCCCGTGCAGCGCTGCGGAACCGCATCCTGGTGCTGTGGTTTCAGCGCCGACCGGGGTCGGGGTGGTGCGAGACGTTACGCCGTGCAGAAGCAACACAGGGAACAACCGTGCACGATCTGGATCGAGGCCCGCAGGATACGGCTCGCCAGCACCTGTGCCGGTCAGCAGACTTGGCACCGCGTCCGGCTCCCGCCCGGTTCACACCCCCGTGATCGGACGGTGGCCGGCCGCCGTGGCTGCTGAGGTGCCCGTGCCCCCCGGACGGGCACCTCGGCAGTCGCGACGACGGGCGCTGGAACAGCAGCGCCGGCATCGGCAACCGCGGTGTACTCGTCATGTCCGCGCTGTCGGAGCCGTAGGGAGACCGTCGTCGTCTGGGGCCGTGCAGGGCTCCACGCGGCAGGGACATCTCCGGGTTGCGTCCGGCCGCAGTCCTTGCGGCCGGGCGCGGCCGGCTCGGCCCGTCGACGTCGGCCGAGCCCCACGACCGGCGTGCCACCGCGAGCGCTACGGGCGTTCCACGTGCAGCAGCGGCACCCCGGGTGGGTCGAAACCCAGGATCTGCCCGTAGAACGACAGCGACGACTCCAGCGCGTCGACGACGGTCTCCTCGCGGCGGAAGCCGTGCGACTCGCCCTCGTAGGCGCGGTAGGCGTACGGGAGGCCCCGGGCCTGCAGGGCCTCGACGAAGCGTTCGGCCTGCGAGGGCGGGACGATCGGGTCGTCCAGGCCCTGCAGCAGCAGCACCGGACAGGACAGGCCGTCGACGTTGTTGGCCGGTGCGCGGCTGTCGTACAACTCGCGTGCCTCCGGCAGCGGACCGATCAGGCCGTCGAGGTACCGCGATTCGAAATCGTGGGTTTCGGCGGCGAACTGCAGCAGTTCCGCGACACCGAAGTAGGAGACGCCGCAGGCGAACGCGTCGGACCGGGTCAGGGCCGACAGCACGGTCCAGCCACCGGCCGATCCGCCCTCGATGGCCAGCCGACGGGAATCGGCGAGGCCGGCGTCGGCGAGACCGCGCATCGCCGCCACCGTGTCCTCGACGTCGACCACGCCCCACTGGCCGCGCAGTCGTTCGCGGTACTCCCGGCCGTACCCGGTGGACCCGCCGTAGTTGACGTCGACGACGCCGATGCCGCGGCTGGTCCAGTAGGCCACGGTGAGGGACATGGCGGGGGTGACGCGCGAGGTCGGCCCGCCGTGCACCCAGGCCACGTAGGGCGCCAGCTCGTCCTCCGGTGCGGCGAAGTCCGGGTTGGTCGGCGGGTACACGACGGCGTGGACGTCACGCCCGCCCGGGCCGGCGAACGACATCGTCCGGGCCTCGGCGAACCAGGCCGGGTCGGGCAGGTCGTCGACCACGAGCCGGATGTCGGTGGCGGTGCCGGTCCCGAGGTCGAGCAACCGGAGCCCGCCCGGCACCCGGGAGCCGCCCGTGGTCAGCAGGACGCGACGGCCGGAGACCTGCTGCAGTCCGATCGAGCTCACGCCGGGCAGGTCGACCTCGCGCGCGGTGCCGTCGACCGGGTCGATCACGGTGAGCGTGTCGGTGCCCTGTGTGGCGACCGCGAGCACGGTGCCGTCGTCCAGCAGCGCGTACCAACGGGTGCCCAGCATCCAGAGCGGGCCGCCCACCTCGGCCGGCACCGGATGGAGATTCCGCGGCGCGGTGCCGTCGAGTGGCACCTCGTACAGGTTCCAGAACCCGGTGCGGTCGGCCAGCGCGAGCAACCGGCCGTCCGGCGTCCATTCCGGCTGCAGCACCGACTCCGGCGCGGACTCGTTACCGGCGGATCCCATGACGGTGCGCGCCGGCCCGCAGGTGCCGTCCGGGCCCACCTCGGCCACCCGCAGTGCGGTGCCGTCCCACGGCATCTGCGGGTGGTCCCACGCGATCCAGGCCAGCGTGCCGCCGTCGGGCGACAGCCGGGCACCGGCCAGGAAGTGCGAACCGCCGACCACCGACCGCACCCGGGACGGGTCGTCGGTCGCCGAGCCGTCCAGCGGGACGGCGGCCAGGTCACGCCGAACCCGCTCGGCGTCGTGCGTCTCGCGCACGCACCACACCTCGTCGCCGACGATCTGCAGTTCGGCGTAGCGCAGGTCGCCGGGTCCGGTCGGGGACGGCGTGAGCGGACGGGGTCGTCCACCGGGGCTCATCGCGTAGAGGCGTTGGTCGGTGAACTCGGCGAACACGATGTCGCCTCCGGGGGTCACGGTCCAGGCGCCGCCGCCGTACTCGTGGACCCGGGTGCGGGCGTTCCACGGCGCGGGCAGCAGGTCGTGGACGCCGCCGTCGGCGTCCTGCCGGACCACCGCGTAGCGGCCGCCCTCGGCGGGCCGCAGCTCCAGCCACCACACCTCGTCGCCGACGAACCGCCCGCCGCCGACCGGGTGCGACCCGGCGGCGACGTGCTGGGCACTGATCGGCGACGCCCAGGATCCGAAGGGAGCGACCCGGGCACGCGCAGCAGTCATGGCGTCCAGCCTAGGAGCACGGCGGGTCGGCGCGGTGGTCCCCGGGGAGTCGACCGTCCGGCGGACCGACCAGTTCCGTGCCCCGACGTCGTCCCACCGTTGACCGCATCGACCGTCCGCCCGGAGGAGCCCTGATGAGCAAGCTCGTCGTCCACATGACCATGTCCCTCGACGGTTTCATCGCCGCGCCCGGCGACGACGAACCCGGCCGCGGCCTCGGGGTCGGTGGTGAACCGTTGCACGCGTGGCTGTCCGACGACGGGCTGCACCCCGGCGCGGGTCGGCCCGTCACCCCGGCGAACGCGGCGGTCTTCGACGAGATGATGTCGACCGGCGCCGTGATCATCGGGCGCCGGTCGTGGGAACTGGCCCACAGCTGGAGCGGCGACCACCACGACGGCGTCCCGATCTTCGTGCTCACGCACGTCGAGCCCGACCACCCGGCGCCGGGGTACGGGCGGTGGGTGACCGACGACCTCGCGACGGCGGTGGCCGCCGCCAAGGCCGCCGCGGGTGACCGCGACGTCATGACGCACGGTGCAACGTTCGTGCAGGCTCTGCTGCGCGAGGGGCTGGTCGACGAGCTCGCGATCGCGGTCGCCCCGCTGCTGCTCGGACAGGGACGACGGCTGTTCGAGAACCTCCCGGGTGTCCGCAACCTGCACCTGCTGCGGTCCACCCAGGGCGAGGGCGCGGTCCACCTGCGGTACCGCGTCGGGCGTGCCGGCTGATCTCCGGCGGGGTCGCTCACCAGGGGAGCAGGGCCTTGATCGGCGCGGCGACCGGCACCAGGTCGGCGACGAGCTGCTCCAGCTCGGCGGGGGTCAGGGCGTCGTACGGCGGTTCGGCCAGGCGGTCGGTCATCGCCTCGACCCGTTCCCGGGCCGCGCGGCCGTCACCGGTGATCCGGCCGTCGGCGTCGAGCAGCCCCCGGTCCCGCAGCCCCGCGATGACGGCGTCCAACCGCGCGGCCGGGAGGTGTCCGGCCCGCCCGTACTGCTCGTCGGTGACGCCGAGCGCCCGGGCCTGGAGGACGTGCGCCTCGACGCCGCCACGCTCCTGCGCGA
>CAXUNA010000016.1:14630-17741 GCA_964252095.1 uncultured Jatrophihabitans sp.
ATGAGCGCGACGACGTGGCCGTCGCCGCGGTGTTCGCGCAGGAGCGTGGCGGCGTGCCACAACCGGGCCACCGGCTCGGTCGGGACCGGGATCGCCCGCAGCGCCGCGTACAACGGCCGGCCGGCCGTCGGTGCGCTCGTCGCGGCCCGGGTGAGGAGGTCGGCGGCGCGCGCGACACCGGGACCGTCCGCGACGTCACCGACGATGCCGCGCAGCCCGGCGACGCAACCCCGCTCGCGGGCGGCGAGCGCCGCCTCGGGCGTGGTCAGCTCCCAGACGGCGGGGATGTGGCGCGCCACCTCGCCCTCGCCGAAGTTGTAGAAGACGGCGTGGACCACCTCGGCGGGCACGTCCTCGCCGAAGGGTGCGGCCCGTCCGGCGAAGTAGGTGTCCCAGTAGTTGCGCAGGCCGAGCGCCGTCAGCTCCGTGTTCGGCTCGTCGGCGAGGTAGGGGATCAGACCGATCGGCTCGACCAGGTCGTACAGGCGTCGGGCGACGGGTTCCGCGTGTGGCATCTGATTCCCCCTGCGTCGTGGTGGCGCCTCGTGGCGGCCGCTCGTCGACACCACGAACGGAGCGGCCGGGATCCGACACGGTCGCCGGTCCGCGTTTCCGACAGCGTCGCCGGATCGTCGCCTGCGGCGCAACATCCGGGCCGCGCGCGGGGTCATGACGGTGGAAGGCCCCTGACGAGGAGGCTGCGGGTGCGGTTCGGGCAGCTGTTCCGGTTCGTGGCGGCTCCGGCCGGTCTCGTCCGGCAGTCGTCGACGGTCACGGAACACGCCGGCGACCGCGGAACGGAGTCCGCGACGGCCCACCGGACGCCGTCGGACACCACGACGACGTCGAGGTTCAGGGCGTCGGAGGCAGGGTCGGGTGGTCCGTGGGGTAGACGCCCACTGCGAACCCGTAGGTCGTCGTGCCGGATCTCGGCAGTCGGTCGAACTCGTCGACGAGCGCGGCCATGCGTTCCCAGAACTGCGAGGCCCGGTCCTCGGAGATGCGCGCGTGCCGGATGAAGCCCCAGAGCCGTCCCTGGTCGAACGCCGTGGCGGACTCCCGCGCGGCGACCTCGAGATCGTTGAAGTCGCCGGCACCGCCCGCGCCCGCGGGCGTTGCCTCGGCGGCGACGTGGAACAGGCGTGCGGTGCGTCCGTAGAAGCGCTCCTCGACGGCCCGCACCCTCCGGGTGCGCACCACCCTGGTCAGCCCGTTGCGGGTCAGCACCTCCACGTGGTGGGCCACCGTGCTCTTGGGCCGTCCGACCGCGTCGGCCAGCTCCGTCACGGTCGCCGCCCGCTCGTGCAGCAGCTGCAGGATCGTCGTGCGCAACGGGTGTCCGACGGCCTTGACCTGGTCCGGCCCTGTCAGCGCGATCCGATCGGCGAGCTCGTAGTCCGGTGGGTTGTCCGCCACGAGGTATCAGACTAGCGTGACCGAACGTTCCGGATTTCTCGATCGTTCTGAGGAGGGCCGCGCTGTGGCCGAGGTCGTGCTGTTCCACCACATCCAGGGTCTGACCGACGGCGTGCGCGCCTTCGCCGACGACCTGCGGGAAGCCGGGCACACCGTGCACGCACCGGACCTGTTCGAGGGACAGGTCTTCGACAGCATCGAGGACGGTTTCGGGTTCGCCCGCGAGCGGGGACTCGACGCGATCCGCGTGCGCGGCCTCGCCGTGGCCGACGAACTGGACCCCGGGCTGGTCTACGCCGGATTCTCGTTCGGGGTGACGATCGCCCAGGAGCTCGCCCAGACCCGGCCCGGAGCGCGCGGGGCACTGCTGCTGCACTCCTGCCTCCCGGTGTCGGAGTTCGGGCCGTCGTGGCCGGCCGGGGTCCCGGTGCAGATCCACGGCAAGGAGGGCGACGAGTTCTTCGACGAGGACCTGCCGGCCGCTCGCGAGCTCGCCGCCTCGACCGCGGACGCCGAACTGTTCGTGTACCCGGGCGACCAACACCTGTTCGCGGACTCGTCGCTCCCCGCGTACGACCCGGAGGCGTCGGCGTTGCTCCTCGACCGGGTGCGTGGTTTCCTCGCCTGACGTCGCCCGCACGACGACGTCGACCGGGGACCGACCAGTTCCGGGGCCGCGCCGCGTCTGCCTCTCGGACGAGGACGTCACGCCGCCCCACGACAGGAGAAACACCCGTGCACACCGTGATCGCCGGATTCGCCGACTACTCCCTCGACGGGTACATCGGTGAGGTCGGCACCCCCTTCCACGACTTCTGCCGCTCGGTCCCGGACGACGCAGCGCATCAGACGTGGGAAGCGGAGTCGCTCGGCTCCGCGGACATCCTGATCCTGGGCCGGGTCAGCTACGAGGCCATGGCGGGGTACTTCCCGACGGCCACGGACAACCCGTTCGCCGACATCATGAACCGCGTCCGCAAGGTCGTGTTCTCCACGTCGCTGGAGCACGCGGAGTGGGAGAACACGACGATCGCCCGCGGCGACCTCACCGAGGAGATCGACACGCTCCGCGCCGAGGGCGACGGCGTGATCGCCGCCGCTGGTGGGATCAGCTTCGTGCGCTCGCTCGCCCGGGCCGACCTGGTCGACGAGTACCGGCTGAGCATGTACCCCTACCTCGCCGGCAGCGGCACGACGCTGTCGGAGGCGCCCCGCGCCCTCGACCTCCACACGAGTGTTGCATTCAGCAACGGAGTGGTCGGGTTGACCTACCGGCGGCGGGGCTGACCGTCGTGGTCGTGCCGTGACCGACCGGGCGCCGGACGACGACGTCATCGACACCGTCAGCTCACGGCGGCAGCGGGCGCCACGGTCGCGCCGTCGCAGGTCGGTGACGGCAGGCGCGGTCGTCGTCCTCGTCGGTGCGCTCATCGCGGTCGCGCTCGCGCACGACGGCGAGGACCGGCGTTCGCCGCGCCCGAGCTCCGCGCCACCACCGACCCCGGCCGTCGGCCCGGCCCTGCTGCAGGTGGACGGCGCGTCGACCTGCGGCACCGTCGTCGACGGCGTGCTGTCGGTGGCGTTCGCGGTGCTGAACACCGGCGGTCGGAGCCTCGTGCTGGGTGACGTGCGCCCGGTGCTGCCGCTCGGCGGACTGCTCCCGCTCGGTGGCGCCGCCGACCGTCCACCCACGGG
>CAXUNA010000017.1:0-1505 GCA_964252095.1 uncultured Jatrophihabitans sp.
GTGCCGACGCCCCAGGCCGGGTGTCGGACGGCCGTGCCGGGACGGACCTCGAAGGAGTCGTGCGAGGTGACGGCGGCGGGCGGGGAGTCGTCCTCGACGTGCGGACGGGCGTCGTTGTCGCAGTTGCCGCACCGGCCGGGGTACTCCTCGCCGAAGTAGCCGAGCAGCTCGACCCGACGGCAGTGTCCGGTCTCCGCGTAGTGCCGGACGGCGTCGATCCGGCTGTCCATCACCTGCTCCCGGCGACGGACGGCCTGCTCGACCTCGTCGGCGCCGTGGGCGCGCAGGTGGTGGCCCGCCTCGGGTGGCACGGTGACGCCGACCGGGGACACCCGCACGAGGGCGTCCTCGGCGAGCTCGTCGACGATCCGGTCGGTGGTGTGCCGTGCCACGCCGGCCGAGTCCGCCAGCGTGGCGACCGCAACGGCCTGGCGCGGGGCCCGCAGCAGGGCGTCGACCACGCTGCGGACGTCGTCGTCGCCGAGGCGCGAGCGGGTGGCGAACAGCTTCGGCAGCTGCAACGCGCGTTCGGCGAACACCAGCAACGCGCGGGCCTTCCCGCCGTCGCGCCCCGCCCGCCCGATCTCCTGGTAGTACTCGTCGAGGCTGCCGGGCGGGCCGGCGTGGACCACCGCACGGACGTCGGGCTTGTCGATGCCCATCCCGAACGCACTGGTCGCGACGACGACCTCGACGCGGCCCGCGAGGAAGGCGTCCTGGGTGGCCGTGCGCTCGGCGACCGGCAGGCCCGCGTGGTACGGCTGCGCCGTGAGTCCGGCGGTGCGCAACCGGTCGGCGACTCGTTCGCATCCGGCCCGGCTCGGTGCGTAGACCAACGCCGGCGTCTCGACCGCGAGGGCCGCGGTCACCGCGGCGTCCTCGACGGCTTCGTTGACCTGTGCAACGTTCCCGCGCGGGCGCACGGTGTGGACGGCGAGGCTGATGTTCGGCCGGTCGAAGCCCGCGACGACGATCTCGGGATCGGACATCCGCAGCTCGCGGACGATGTCGGCACGGACCGGCGGAGCAGCGGTGGCGGTGAGCGCGAGCACCGGCGGCGAGCCGAGGTCGTCGATCACCGCGCCGAGGTGGAGGTAGTCGGGACGGAACTCGTGGCCCCACTCGCTCACCAGGTGCGCCTCGTCGACGGCCAGCAGCGTCACCGGCCGGGTGCTCGCCCGCAGCGCCGCGCGGGTGGTCTCGTTCTCCAGCTGCTCCGGCCCGAGCAGCACGACGTCGAGCTCACCGTCGCGCCAGCGGCGCAGCGCCTCCCGGTGGTCGGCCGCGTGGCTCGTGGCGTTCACCGCCACGACCTGCAGCGGCGACCCGTCCGGCTTGCGACGTCCGGTCAACGACCGCACCTGGTCGTGCTGCAACGCGACCAGCGGGGACACGACGACGGTCGCCCCGCCGCGGGCGAGGCCCGCCAGCTGGTAGATCGTGCTCTTGCCGCTGCCGGTGGGCAGCACGGCGAGCACGTCACGTCCGGCGACCGCGGCCTCGAT
>CAXUNA010000017.1:1515-17723 GCA_964252095.1 uncultured Jatrophihabitans sp.
ACAGCAACCGGGCGGTGAGGGCGGGATCGAGGTCGGGGCGCAGGTCGCCGTCGTCGACCGCCTGCCGCACCAGGTCGGCGGCGAGCCGGTCGAGCCGTCGGCGGCGGGCGAGCGCGCGCCGTTCCACCTCGCTGTTGCCGCGCACCCGCAGCAGCACCGTGACGTAGGGGAGCTGGTCGACGAGCACGCCGACACTGCCCCGGACGAGTGCGACGAGCCGGTCGATCGCCGGGCCGTCGGCCGCCCCCACCTCGTCGACGACCTGCTCGAGGCCGGCGAGGGCGCGGTCGAGGACGTCGCCGAGCAGCGCGTCCTTGCTGCTGATGTGGTGGTACACCGCCGACTTGCTGATGCCGAGGCGGCGGGCGAGGTCGTCGATGCTGGTGCCGTCGAAGCCGCGTTCGATGAACAGTGCGACGGCGGCCTCCTGGACCGAGCCGACGTCGTGCCCCGGGCGTCCGCGCCGCCGCGGCGGGCTGACCGCCCCGGTCACGACGGCCGGCGCAGTTCGGTGCTCCGCCCGCGGAACTCGGCGACCACCTCGTCACCGCGCCGGACCGTGACGTCGTAGACGCCCTGCCGGCCGAAGCGGGTGCGGGCGGTGGCCGTGGCCTCCAGCACGTCACCGAGCCGCGCGGGCCGCAGGAACGAGATGTCACCGCCCGCCGCCACCGTGACCGGTCCCCAGCTGTTGCAGGCGCAGGCGAACGCGGTGTCGGCGAGGGTGAAGACCAGGCCGCCGTGGGCGATGTCGTGGCCGTTGACCATGTCCGGCCGCACCGTCATCCGGGTACGGGCGGTGCCCTCGCCGTACTCGACGAGGTCGATGCCAAGAGACTCGGACGCCCGATCGGCGGCCATCATCCGGAGGACTGGATCGTCGGCGTCCACGGCGGTAGTCTAGCCAACTGAACGATCGGTCGGTAATTCACGTCACCGGAAGGCAGGCCCGTGTCCACCAGCTTCCTCAGCAGCTACGTGCAGGGCTCCTGGCAGGAACCGCGGCCGGCGGACCCCGAGGGCGGCACCCCGGTGCACGACGCCGTGACCGGTGAGCTGATCACGCGGGTCTCCACCGAGGGCATCGACATCGCCGGGGCCCTGCGGTACGCCCGCGAGGTCGGCGGCCCTGCGGTGCGGGCCGTCTCGACGGCCAACCGGGCCGCGTTGCTGAAGGCCCTCGCCTCCTACCTGCGCGAGCACCGCGAGGACCTCTACGCGCTCTCGGACCGGACCGGCGCCACCCGCCACGACAGCATGTTCGACGTCGACGGCGGCATCGGCGTGCTGTTCGCCTACGCCGGCAAGGGCAAGCGGGAACTGCCACCCGAGGGCGTCATGGTCGACGGCGCGGTCGAGCCGCTCGGCAGGCAGGGCACGTTCCTCGGCCGGCACATCTGGCTTCCGCTGCAGGGTGCAGCGGTGCAGATCAACGCCTTCAACTTCCCGGTGTGGGGACCGCTCGAGAAGTTCGCACCCGCCTTCCTGGCCGGGATGCCCACGGTGGTCAAGCCGGCCGAGCAGACCGCCCAGGTCACGCACCGGCTGATCGAGCTGATGGTCGAGTCGGAACTGTTGCCCGAGGGGTCGATCCAGCTGCTGACCGGTGGCCCCGGCGACCTGCTCGACCACCTCACCGAGCAGGACGTCCTCGGCTTCACCGGTTCGGCCAGCACGGCGGCGAAAGTGCGCACCCATCCCACCGTCGTGGCGAACGCCGTGCGGGTCACCGCCGAGGCGGACTCGCTGAACTGCTCGATCCTCGGACCCGACGCCGTGGCGGGCACGCCGGAGTTCGACCTGCACGTCGACGGCATCGTCACCGAGATGACGGTGAAGGCCGGGCAGAAGTGCACCGCCATCCGCCGCGCCTTCGTGCCCGAGCCGCTCGTCGACGCCGTCGCCGAGGCCGTCGGCGCGAAACTGGCGACGATCACGGTCGGTGCCCCGACCGCCGAGGGCGTCCGGATGGGTGCGCTGGCGAGCCTCGAGCAGCGGGAGGAGTTCCGCCGCTCGCTCAAGGCGTTGACCTCCGTCGCCTCGATCGTCTTCGGGGACCCCGAGCACGTCGAGGTGGTCGACGCCGACGCCGACACCGGCGCGTTCGTCTCGCCCGTCCTGCTGCGGGCGGCCGACGGCGCACGGGCCGAACTGCACGAGGTCGAGGCGTTCGGGCCCGCCTGCACCCTCATCCCGTACACCGACACCGCCGCGGTCATCGATCTCGCCCGCCGCGGCCGGGGGTCGCTCGCGGGCTCGATCGTCAGCCACGACAAGGACTTCGTCCGCGACGTCGTGCTCGGTATCGCCCCGTGGCACGGCCGGTTGCTGGTGCTCGACCGCGACGACGCGGGGGAGTCCACCGGCCACGGCTCGCCGGTCCCGGTGCTCGTGCACGGCGGTCCGGGGCGCGCGGGCGGTGGCGAGGAGCTCGGCGGGGTGCGCGGGGTGCTGCACCACATGCAACGCACCGCGGTGCAGGGATCGCCCGCGACGCTCGCCGCGATCACCGGCCAGTGGGTGGCGGGCGCCGAGCGGTACGACGACGGCGTCCACCCGTTCCGCAAGTCGCTCGCCGACCTGCGGATCGGTGACAGCGTCACGGCCGGCCCGCGGACGGTCACCGACGAGGACGTCGCGCACTTCGCCGAGTTCACCGGCGACACGTTCTACGCCCACACCGACGAGGTCGCCGCCGCGGCGAACCCGTTCTTCGACGGCAAGGTCGCGCACGGCTACCTCGTCCTGAGCTTCGCCGCCGGGCTGTTCGTCGACCCCGAGCCCGGGCCGGTCCTGGCCAACTACGGCGTGGACAACCTGCGCTTCCTCACCCCGACCTATCCCGGCGACGACCTCACGGTGACCCTCACCTGCAAGGAGATCTCACCGCGGCCGGGTGACTACGGCGAGGTCCGCTGGGACACCGACGTCGTCAACGGCAAGGGCGAATCCGTCGCCAAGTACGACGTCCTGACCATGGTCGCGAAGCAGTGGCCCACCGAAGGGAGTGCCTCGTGACCGCCGTCTCGGAGAACGCCGGGTCCGTCGAGCTGCAGGAGCAGTTCGACGCGACCATCAGCCACCAGCACCGCATCGAGCCGCGCGACTGGATGCCCGAGGGGTACCGCAAGACCATGGTGCGGCAGATCGCCCAGCACGCGCACTCGGAGATCATCGGCATGCAGCCGGAGGGCAACTGGATCACCCGGGCGCCCTCGCTCCGGCGCAAGGCGGTCCTGCTCGCCAAGGTGCAGGACGAAGCGGGCCACGGCATGTACCTCTACAGCGCGGCCGAGACGCTCGGCGTCGACCGGGCCGACCTCACCGACATGCTGGTGCACGGCCGGCAGAAGTACTCGTCGATCTTCAACTACCCCACGCTGACCTACGCCGACGTCGGGGTCATCGGCTGGTTGGTCGACGGCGCCGCGATCTGCAACCAGGTGCCGCTGTGCCGCTCCTCGTACGGGCCCTACGCGCGGGCGATGGTGCGCATCTGCAAGGAGGAGTCGTTCCACCAGCGGCAGGGTTACGAGCTGCTGCTGACGATGATGCGCGGCACCGAGGCGCAGCGGGCGATGGTACAGGACGCCACGAACCGGTTCTGGTGGCCGTCGCTGATGATGTTCGGCCCGCCCGACGACCAGTCGCCCAACACCGAGCAGTCGATGGCGTGGGGCGTGAAGCGCCACACCAACGACGAGTTGCGGCAGCGGTTCATCGACATGGCGGTGCCGCAGGCCGAGCGGCTCGGCGTCACCCTGCCCGATCCCGACCTGCGGTGGAACGACGAGCGCGGCCACCACGACTTCGGCCCCATCGACTGGGACGAGTTCATGAGCGTTGTCAAGGGCAACGGTCCGTGCAACGTGCAGCGCGTCGCGCACAGGAAGGCCGCGCACGACGACGGCCAGTGGGTCCGCGACGCCGCCTCGGCGCACGCGGCCAAGGCGGCGCAGCGTGCCTGAGAACTACAGCGCCGAAGGGGGACACGGCGCGGTCCCGACCTCCGGCGTCCCGGCCGAGCAGCCGCATCCCGCCCGGTCCCGGTGGCCGCTCTACGAGGTGTTCCTGCGCGGCAAGCGGGGGCTCAACCACGTGCACGTCGGATCGTTGCATGCGGCCGACGCGCAGATGGCCCTGCACCACGCGCGCGATCTCTACACCCGCCGCAACGAGGGCGTCAGCATCTGGGTCGTCGCCGCCACCGACATCACGGCGAGCAGCCCGGACGAGAAGGACCCGTTCTTCGCGCCCGCCGGCGACAAGGTCTACCGCCACCCCACCTTCTACGACGTCCCCGCCGACGTCCCCCACATGTGAACACCCCATGACCCACGCGGACGACGATGACGAGTACGGCGCGTACCACTCCCTGGGGGAGGACGCCGAGGACCACCGCTGGGCGTTCGGCACCGGCTTCGTCGACGCGCTCGAGGGCATCGACACCTCGGTGCCCGCCGGCGTCGACGGCGAGGCACTGGCTGCCTACTGCCTCATGCTCGGCGACGACGCCCTGATCTACAGCCACCGGCTGCAGCAGTGGGTCACCCGCATGCCGGAGTTGGAGGAGGAGACCGCGATCGCCAACGTCGCGCTCGACCTGCTCGGCCAGGCGCGGATGCTGCTCGCGCGGGCCGGCCGGGCGGACGGCAGCGACCGCTCCGAGGACGATTTCGCCTTCCGGCGCGAGGAGAACCAGTTCCGCAACCACCGGCTCGTCGAACGGCTCGACGCCGACTTCGGCGAACTGGTCGCCCGGTTGCTGATCTGCTCGACCTTCCGACTGGCCCTGTTCGACGGCCTGCAGCACTCGTCGGACCCGGTGCTCGCGGCCATCGCCGCGAAGGGGGTCAAGGAGCTCACCTACCACCGCGACTACGCGGCCCAGTGGGTCGTGCGGCTCGGCGACGGCACCGAGGAGTCGCACCGCCGGGTCCAGGCGGGCCTCGAGGTCGCGTGGCCGCTCGTCGACGAACTGTTCGCCGCCCACCCGCTGGAGGAATCGTTGCACGGGGTGGCGGTCGACGTCACCGCCCTGCGCGCCGAGGTCGACGTCGTGCTCGACACGGTGTTCGCGACCGCTGGGCTGGACCGTCCCGGCGTGGCACCGCTGGCGCGGGTCGGCGGCCGCAACGGCCGCGACGGCGTGCACACCGAGGCGCTCGGCTACGTGCTCGCCGAACTGCAGAGCGTCGCCCGCGCCCACCCGGACGCGACGTGGTGACCGCCACGGCCACCCGGGCGTGGGACGTCGCCGCCGCGGTGCCCGACCCCGAACTGCCGATGGTGACCCTCGCCGACCTCGGGATCCTGCGTGACGTCGAGGAATCCGCCGACGGACGTGTGGTCGTCACGATCACCCCGACCTACTCGGGGTGCCCCGCGATGCGGGAGATCGCGCACGACCTGCGACACCGCCTGGTCGCGGCGGGCTTCGCCGACGTCGACGTGCAGCACCGCCTGGCGCCGGCCTGGACCAGCGACTGGATCACCGCGGCCGGCCGGGAGAAGCTCGCCGCCGGTGGCATCGCCCCGCCGGGTGCCGCGCCGGTGCGCAGCGGCCCGATCCCCCTGACTCTCACGCCCGTCCGTCGGGCGGTCAGCTGTCCCCGGTGCGGCTCCGCCGACACCCGCGAGACCTCCGCGTTCAGCGCCACCGCGTGCAAAGCCCTGTATCGCTGCGGTTCCTGCGCCGAACCGTTCGAGTACGTGAAGGAGATCTGACGGTGCCCGCCGTGTCGAAGCGCGACTTCCACCCGCTCCGTGTCGCCGCCGTCGACGCCCTCACCGACGACGCCGCCGCCGTGACGTTCACCGTCCCCGCCGAACTCGCCGAGCTGTTCGCGTTCGCGCCGGGGCAGTCGCTCACGGTGAAGCGGGGCGAGGAACGTCGTTCGTACTCGATCTGTGCGCCCGCCGGACGGGCGCCGCGCATCGGCGTACGTGAGGTGCCCGGCGGCGCGGTCTCCGGGTGGTTGATCCGCGAGGTGCGGGCGGGCGACACCCTCGAGGTCCAGGCGCCCAGCGGTTCGTTCACCACCGACGTCACGGTGGCCGGTGACCACGTCCTGATCGCTGCCGGTTCCGGCATCACGCCGGTGCTGTCGATCGCGGCGTCGGTGCTCGCGGGGAACGCGGACAGCACGGTGACACTCGTCTACGGCAACCGCCGCAGTGACTCGGTGATGTTCGCCGACGACGTCGCCGACCTCAAGGACGCGTACCCGGCGCGGATGCGGTTGGTGCACGTGCTCTCGCGGGAGGCCCAGGAGGTCGACCTGTTCACCGGGCGCCTCGACGCCGAGAAGCTCCGGAAGTTGCTGCCGGCCACGGTCGACGTCGGGGGCGCCGACCACTGGTGGCTGTGCGGTCCGTTCGGCATGGTGACCGACGCCGTCGAGGTACTGCACGCGGCCGGCGTCGACGACCACCGCATCCACCGCGAACTGTTCTACGTCGGCGAGGACCCGCCGGAGCAACTGGTGCACGACGACGGTCCGGCGGTCGAGGGCGCCGAGGTGACGGTCGTGCTGGACGGCCGCAGCTCCACCGTCACGGTCCCCGGCGACGTCGCCGTGCTCGACGCCGCCCAGAAGGTCCGGCCGGATCTGCCGTTCGCCTGCAAGGGCGGCGTGTGCGGCACGTGCCGGGCGCTGGTCACCGAGGGCGAGGTGCGGATGCGCCGCAACTACGCGCTCGAGGCGAAGGAGGTCGAGCAGGGTTACGTGCTCACCTGTCAGACGCTGCCGATCAGCGAGCGCGTCACCATCGACTACGACAGCTGACCGCGTCCCTCACGGCGTCACGGTTGCGGGGAACGGCGCCGCGAGGACCTCGGCGAGCCGCGCGGTCGGCTCGCGGCCGGTGAGCACGTCGACGGTGAAGCCGGCTGCGAGCGACGTGAACGTCGAGCCGTGCCGCAGCATCGCGTGCTTGCCGCCCTCGACCCGCACGTAGGTGACGTCGCTCGTACGTGCGAGCCGCTCGGCGACCGCCAGCGACGCCGCGGGCTTCGCGATCCGGTCCCGGTCACCGTGGACCACCAGGACGCGCCGGCCGGCGAGGCCGCCTGACGGGGAGTCGGTCTCGTACAGCCAGGGCGCGAGCGCCACGACCGAGCGCACGTGCTCCGCGCCGCCGGCGAGCAGTGCCGCCCGGCCGCCGAGCGAGTGCCCGACCAGGCCGAGCGGCAGATCGCCCAGCCGCTGCTCGATCTGCCCCATCGCCCAGTGCGCGTCCTCGACCGGGGTGTGCTCGGTGTCCCACCCGCGGACGCTGTTGAGCAGCCGGAACACCGCCAGCCGGTTCCGGCCGGTCGCGGCGATCCGCCGGGCGACCGGCACCATGCGCAGGACCGAGAGCTGGGTGGGGCTGACCATCATCCGCTGGCCGCGGCTACCGCCCCCGTGCAGGACGAGCACCGCGCCGACGGGGTGCGTGGGGACGTGTACGTCGACGAGGCGGGGGGAGAACTCCACGTGTTCGGCATGCCCAGGAATCCGGGCCGTCGAAGCCTGCCGTGACCGGTCAGTCGTCGCCGCCGCGGAACAGCATGATGTCGAGGTACTTCTGGCCGTACGGCGTGAACGGCTGTTCCTCGCGGACGTAGCTGGAGTCGGACTCGATCCGGTCGGCGTGCCGCGCGTAGCGCCACAGCAGCGGGATCGCCAGGAACATGATGGCCAAGCCGATCCACAGGAGCATGGTTCCAGTGTGCGCCTCCGCAGCGGAACGTGCGCAGATCATCATCGAGTCGTAACGTTCGCGCGCTCGGCGGTAACACGATCCCCCTAGGTTTCGGCCACCCCCCAACGGGGCGAGCCGTCACCCAGGAGCGATCATGACGACCGAGTCAGTCCTGCCCCAGCCCGCCGCGGAGATCGATCTCGGGGCCGTCGCCCCACCGGAGCCGTCGCCCGGAGCCGACGCCGCGACCCGCGAGACCCTCGAGGACTACACGCTGCGGTTCGCACCGCGCAGCTACCGCACGTGGTCGACCGGCGTGGTCGCGGTCACCGCCCTCGGCGGCATCGCCTACCTGGCGGACTTCGCGATCGGCGCCAACATCGGGATCTCCTACGGCACCGGCAACGCGCTCTGGGGCATCGGCGTCTTCGCGGTGATCATCTTCGCGACCGGGTTCCCGCTGGCCTACTACGCCGCGCGGTACAACATCGACCTCGACCTCATCACCCGCGGCTCCGGGTTCGGGTACTACGGGTCGATCGTCAGCAACGTGGTCTTCGCGACGTTCACGTTCATCTTCTTCGCCCTCGAGGGCTCGATCATGGCGCAGGGCCTGAAACTCGGGCTGCACATCCCGGTGCCGGTCGGCTACGCGCTCTCGACGATCATCATCTTCCCGCTGGTGATGTACGGGATGAAGGTGCTGGCGAAACTGCAGCTCTGGACGACGCCGTTGTGGCTGCTGCTGATGGTCGTCCCGATGATCTACCTGCTGATCAGCCACCCCGACTCGGTGACGACCTTCTTCGCCTACGGCGGGCAGGACCGCGAGGGTGTCAACCCGGGTTCGATCTTCCTCGCCGCGGGTGTCTGCCTCTCGCTCATCGCCCAGATCGCCGAGCAGATCGACTACCTGCGGTTCATGCCGCCGAAGACGCCGGAGAACAGCCGCCGGTGGTGGACGGCGATGGTGCTGGCCGGGCCGGGCTGGGTCGTGTTCGGCGCGATCAAGCAGGTCATCGGGCTGTTCCTCGCGGTCTACATCATCGCGAACGTGGCCGACGGCGCGACGGTCGCGAACCAGCCGGTCCACCAGTTCCTCGAGATCTACCGCAACATGATGCCGGCGTGGATCGCGATGACGCTCGCGGTCGTGCTCGTGGTCATCAGCCAGATCAAGATCAACGTCACCAACGCCTACTCGGGCTCGCTGGCGTGGACCAACAGCTTCACCCGCATCACCAAGCACTACCCGGGGCGGCTGGTGTTCGTCGGCTTCAACCTCGTCGTGGCGCTGATCCTCATGGAAGCCGACATGTTCAGCTTCCTCAACACGCTGCTCGGCAGCTACGCGAACGTCGGCATGGCCTGGGTCGTGACGGTGGCCTCGGACATCGTGTTCAACAAGTACCTGCTGAAGCTGTCACCGAAGGTGCCGGAGTTCCGTCGCGGGATGCTCTACGCGGTCAACCCGGTCGGCTTCGGGTCGTTGCTCGTCTCGGGTGGGCTTTCGATCCTGGTGTTCTTCGGGGCGTTCGGCGACACCCTCAAGCCGTACTCGCCGATCGTCGCCGTCGTGCTCGCGTTGGTGCTGCCGCCGTTGCTCGCGGTGGCGACCAAGGGCAGGTACTACCTGCGCCGCACCGATGACGGCATCGACGTGCCGATGTTCGACGACGACGGCAACCCGACCGGCGCGACGCTCACCTGCCACGTCTGCCACGTCGAGTACGAGCGGCCGGACATGGTGGCGTGCGAGGCGCACGCCGACGTCATCTGCTCGCTGTGCCTGTCGACCGACAAGACCGGCGAGCACGTGCTGCCGGCCGAGCCCGCCGTGCCCGCGCCGGCCTGAGCCCAACGCCTACGCCGGCTGCGGTCCGGCGTCGGAGACGACGTCGAGCTGCGGTCGGCCCTCGGTGTCGCTGACCCAGGCGGAGAGGTACCAGTCGACGTCGGCGAGGTTCGCGGGGGACGGGCAGCGGAACGCGAGGGTGTGGGTGCCCGCGGTCAACGCGACCGGGGCGGTGCGGCGGGCCGGCGGGTCGAGGGTGAAGTACTTGATCGGCGTGTTCCCGGTGACGTCGAGCGCGGTCACCTCGGTCCCGTCGACGCTGATGCCCACCTCGCCGCCCGCGATGTAGCTGATGCTGACCTCGCGGTCGTCGGGGACGGTGACGGTGGTGACGGCGTGGCCCACGGTGTCGGAGTCGAGCGTGTCGTTGTCCCAGACACGGAAGCGCACGTTGACCCGCTGCGCGAGGCTGCCGAAGTCGATGTCGGACGGGTCGACGGTCCACTGCACCCACGGACCCGGGTGTCCGCCGGGGTCCACGCTCACCCACCACGAGGCCATGGCCGGGGTGAGGACGGCGCTCTCGTGGTGACGCGTCACCTCGAACTCGCCCCACCGGACCGACACGTCGACGCTCCACTGTGCGTGATGCAACGTTCCGTCCCAGGCGAACGGCGAGTCCAGCACGAGTTCGGTCCCCGTGACGTCGGCGCGCGCCGCCTCGAAGCTCTCAACCCGCCCGTCGCAGGACAGCGTCCAGCGGGCGTCGACCTCGGCGATCGGGCTGTGTTCGGCAGCGCCGACGACGACCCGGCCGAGCGCGACGACGGCTTCGTCGGGCGTGGTGAACTCGAGGACCTGCACCGATGGGCCGCCGAGGCGGGCCACGCCGAGCGCCCGCGCGGGGGAGTCCGTCGCCAGGTCGAGCACCCCCGCGACCGGGTCACCGTCGCTGCCGGTGATCACCGCGAGGTCGCCGGCGCGCACCTGGGAGTCGTGGTCGGCGCCGGTCAGCGACAGGTCCGACCGGAAGGAGACGTCGACGGTGAAGGCCGCGGCGCGACGCGGGACCGGCACCTCGAGGACCGCGGTCTCGTCCCATCGCCACCCGGTCACCGGCTCGCCGTCGAGGGTGACGTCGGCGGGCTCGACGACGTTCACCAGCCGCACGGTGTACGAGCGATCGATGCCGGGTGCCACGGTCAGGACCGCGCGTGACGGGTCGGGTCGGGACAGTGTCACCTCGGTCCAGTTCCCCGCGGCGTCGTCGGTGGATTCGCCGTCGTCGTCGTACACCCGGGCGGCGCCGTCGTGCGTGCCCTCGCCGAGGAACACCTCCAGCGTGAGGTGCTCCGGCGTCCTCGTGGTGGAGGTGACGGGCGCGAGCGGCAGGACGGTGCCGGGCCGCACGAACTGCGGGATCCGGTCGAGCGGCACGCCGAGCCGGACCCAGCGTGGACCGGTGAACGACTCACCGGTGGTGCGGTCGATCCACGATCCCTCGGGCAGCCACACGTCGACGTCCGCGAGACCGGTGGCGGGATCGGCCGGGCGCACGACCGGCGCGACCAGCAGGTCCGGACCGAGCAGGTACTGGCCGCGGGCGAGGTAGGCGCCGTCGTGCTCGGGATCGAGCCACGCGGTGGGCCGCACCAGCGACGCGCCGGTCTCCACCGAGGTCCGTGCCGCGGTGTAGAGGTACGGGAGCTGTTCGTAGCGGTACCGGAAGGCGTCGCGCGCGAGGCCGAGGACATCGTCACCGAGAGCACCGACCCCCTGGAAGGCCCAGGGCCGCCGGTCGGACTCCTCCTGGTTGTTGCTGTGCAGGCGCAGGATCGGGCTCACCGCGCCGAACTGCACCCACCGCACGTAGAGCTCGGGATCGTCGGGTCCGCTGTGGCCGCCGATGTCGTGACTCCACCAGCCGTACCCCACGTTGGCCCCGGCCGCCGTGTAGCGCGGCTGGAACGCGAGCGCACCCCACAGGGCGAACGAATCCCCTGAGAAACCCACGGGATACCGGTGACTACCGAGGCCGCCCCACCGGCTGAAGTCGACCGGGCGGCGGCCCGGCCGCCGGTGCATGTCCTCGAAGTGCACGTGGTTGAGCCAGGTGAGCGGGTCCATGCCCCGGACCTTCGTGGTGCGGCCCTGCTGCCAGTCCATCCACCAGAAGTCGACGCCCTCGTCCTCGAGCGGGTGGTGGAGCAGCTCGAAGTAGTTCTCGACGAACGCCCGGTCGGTGATGTCGAACGGGACCGGATCGCCACTGTCCGGGTTGATGTCCATGCGCTCCGCGAACTCGGGATACGCCGCCTCGAACGCCTGGACGCCCTGCGCGGGGTGCAGGTTGAGCGTCGTCCTCAGCCCGCGTTCGTGCAGCCAGGCGAGGAACGCGGACGGGTCCGGGAACAGGTCGCGGTTCCAGGTGTAGCCGGTCCAGCCGTCGGGCAGGTGCCAGTCCATGTCGATGACCACGACGTCGAGCGGCAGGTCGCGGGTAGCGAATCCCTCGACCAGCTCGCGCAGTTCGGCGTCGTCGTACGCGTGGTAGCGCGACCACCAGGCGCCCAGCACGAAGCGCGGGATCATCGCGGGCGCACCACCGAACCGGGTGTAGTCGCCGACGGCCGCGGCGTACGCGTGGCCGTAGCCGAAGAAATACCAGTCCAGGACGTCGGTTTCCCGCTCGACCGGCCATCCGGACCCGTCGAACACCGCGAGGTCGCTGTCGTCGTGCAGCGCCCAGCCGCTGCGCGACACGAGCCCGGTCTCGAGCCGCGCCTCGCCCCGGCAGTCGTCGACGGTGCGGCGGGCGCCGCCGAGGTTCTGGTCGTCGACGTCGCCCGGGTGCCAGGTGGTCGCGACGTCGCCCCGCAGTGCGATCGACAGGTTGCCGGGGTGGAAGGGCCGGCCGTCGTCGGTGTACCGCAGCAGCAGGTCACCGGTGTCGACCGTCGTCGTGTCGCCCTCGGTGGTGCTCGTGAACTCCGGCACCGGGCCGACGCGCACCGGGAAGGCGTAGCTGGCCCGGTCCTCGAAGCGGCGGTCGGCCGACCACTCCAGCCGCAGCAACCGACCGGTCAGGACGGTGAACCGCGCCCGGCCGGCAGCGACGACGGCCGCGGGGTCGGCGATCGGGTCGCCACGGAACCGGATGCGGTCGAGCACGTCGTCGTCGGCCATGCTCTCCACCCTATTGCGGGCCGTCGGCCCGGAGGCCGCCCCGGCTGCCACGATGGGCCCATGTGGACCGCGCCCGACGTGCCCGAGGTCGAAGGCCCCACGACCGGTCCGGAACGGCCGTTGCTCGCGGGCTACCTGGACTGGCAGCGCACCGAGCTGGTGCGCACCTGTGCCGGCCTCACCGCCGACGAGCTCGCCACCGCGTCGGTGCCGCCCTCGACGCTCACCCTGCTGGGCCTGGTCCGGCACGCGGCCAAGGTGGAGCGGACGTGGTGGCGCATCCGGCTCGACCGCGAGGACGTCCCGCCGCTGTACCCGGCCGGCACCGACGACGACTTCGACCTGCTCGACCCCGCCCGGGCCGCCCACGAGTTCGACGTGCTGCACGCCGAGTGGGCGGTGTGCCGGGAGATCGCCGCCCGCCACGAGCTCGACGACGAGTTCGACTCGAAGGGCGAGACGATGTCCGTGCGGATGCTGCACGTCCACCTCGTCGGCGAGTACGCACAGCACCGCGGCCACGCCGACCTGCTGCGGGAGCGGGTGCTGGCCGGTCGGTGACGGTCCTACTGTCGGTGACATGACGACGACGTCGACCGGGACCGACCGCGTGGCGGTGCTGCGGGCGGCGTTGCCCGACAGCACGCTGCAGACCGACCCCGACGTGCTCGACTCCCTCAGCCACGACGACGCCGAGTGGGCGCCGGTCGGTCGGCCCCTCGCGGCGCTGCGCGCGCGGTCGACGGCCGAGGTGCAGGCGGCGGTGCGGGCGTGCGCCGCGGAACGCATCCCGGTGGTGACCCGCGGCGGGGGGACCGGTCTGTCGGGCGGCGCGAACGCGGTCGACGGGTGCCTGGTCCTCGACGTCTCGAAGATGAACCGCGTGCTCGAGATCGACACCGACGACATGGTCGCGGTGGTCGAACCCGGCGTCGTCAACAACGACCTCAAGGCGGCCGTCGCGGAGCACGGCCTCTGGTACCCGCCGGATCCGGCGAGCGCGCCCTGGTCGACCATCGGCGGCAACGTCGCCACGAACGCCGGCGGGCTGTGCTGTCTGAAGTACGGCGTCACCCGCGAGTACGTGCTGGGGCTCGAGGCGGTCGTCGGCGGACCGGCGGGGGAGTACGGCACGCTCGTCGGGCTCGGTCGGCGCACCGCCAAGGGGGTCGCGGGCTACGACCTGACCGGCCTGTTCGTCGGGTCCGAGGGGACGTTCGGCGTGGTCACGCAGGTGACGCTGAAGCTGCGGCCGGCGCCGGTCGACGCGCCGCGCACCGTGGTCGGCGCGTTCGACTCGCTGGTCGACGCCGGCAACGCGGTGGCCCTCGCGACGAAGGAACGGCTGCAGCCGGCGGCGCTCGAACTGCTCGACCGGGCCTGCCTCACCGCCGTCGAGGAGTGGAAACACCTCGGGCTGGAACCCGGCGCGGCGGCGCTGCTGCTCGCGCAGATCGACTCGCCCGGCGCGTGGGGCGAGCAGGAGGCGGCGGCGATGGCCGACGTGTTCCGGCGTTCCGGCGCGGCCTGGGTCGAGGTGTCGACCGACGCCGCCGAGGCCGAGGCGCTGTTCTCGGCCCGCCGGCTCGCCTACCCCGCGCTGGAACGGCTCGGCCCCGTGCTCACCGAGGACGTCTGCGTCCCGCGGTCGAAGGTGCCGGCGATGCTCGCGGCCACCGAGGAGATCGGGCGGCGGCACGGGGTGCAGATCGCCACCATCGCCCATGCCGGCGACGGCAACCTGCACCCGTTGCTCATCACTCCGCCGGGCGACGACACCGCCCGCGCCGCGGCCGTCGCCGCCTTCGAGGACATCCTCGCCGCGGCGATCGGCCTGGGTGGGACGGTGAGCGGCGAACACGGCATCGGACTGCTGAAACGCCGTGGCATGCAGGACGAACTCGATCCGGGCGCGCTGGCGATGCAGCGTGCGGTCAAGACCGCGCTCGACCCGCTCGACCTGTTCAACCCCGGCAAGGTCGTGGGAGACGCGTGAGCACGGACAGGGTCCGGGTCCCGGGCGGGGAGCTGGCGGTCGAGTCCACCGCCGGCGACACCGCACCGATCCTGGCGATCCACGGGGTCAGCAGCAACACGCGGCTCTGGAACTGGCTGCACGCCGAGGCGCCGGAGCTCACCCTCGTCGCGCCCGATCTCCGCGGCCGGGCCGGATCGTTCGACGTCGAGGGATCTTCGTCGGTCGCTCAGCACGCCGAGGACATGGTCGCCGTGCTCGACGCCCTGGGTCTCGACCGCGTCACGGTGTGCGGGATGTCGATGGGCGGGTTCGTCGCCGTGGCCCTCGCCGTCACCCATCCGGAACGCGTGCAGGATCTCGTTCTGGTCGACGGCGGTTTCCCCATGGCGAACGAGGGTCTGACCCCGGACACCGTCCGCGCCGCGTTCACGCCGCAGGCCTCGCGTCGTGAGCAGCGGTTCGCCGACCTCGCCGCCTACCGGGACGCGTTCGTGGCCGGTCTGCCACTCCTCGACGTCGCCGACCCGTTGCTCGCCGACTACCTCGCGCACGACCTCGGCGACGACGGCCGGGTGCGACTGTCCCGTGACGCCGTCCTCGCCGACGCCGTCGACACGCTCCTCACGCCGCCCGCCTGGCAGCAGATCGGTGTCCCGACCCGGTTCCTCGCCGCCGAGTGGAGCGTCGGGACCGACTCGGCGCCGGCGTACCCGGACGCGGCCGTCGAGCGGTTCCGCGGGGGGCTGACGTCGTTCGTGCACGCCGAGCGGATCCCGGGTGTGGACCACGCCGCCAGCATCATGACCCGCCGCGGGGCGGCCGCGGTCGCGGAGCAGGTGCGCGCGACGGTTGTCGGGGGCCGCGGCTAACGTCCCCGCCATGAGCATCGCCCGCACGTTCTGGGAGGCCCTGGAGGCGCGCGACTGGGAGGCGTTCGGCGCCACGGTCACCGACGACGTCACCGCCTGGTGGCCGCAGACGCGCGAGCAGGTGCGAGGCCGTGACGCGCTGGTGCGGTTCATGGCGGAGTTCCCGGGCGACTGGCACCTGCGCGTCGAACGCGAGCACGCCGACGCAGCCGGGGCGGCCACCCTCGTCGCCTTCACGGTCGACGGAGAAACGGTGTCGGGTGCAACGTTCTTCGAGCTGGCGCCCGACGGCCGGATCGCCGGGTTCACCGAGTTCTGGCCCGAGCCCTACGAACCGCCGCCCGGCCGTGCCCACCTCGTCGAGCGGGTAGCAGTCGAACCGGGTCACTCCCGGTAGTAGGCGTCACCGCGGAGGTCGTCGAGCCAGCCCGCGTGCGTCGGTTCCCACCCGAGCAGCTCACGGGTGGCGCGGGACGACGCCGGCCCGTCGGTCGACCAGAAACCGCCGAGGAACCCGAGGTACTCACCGATCACCGACGGGTCGACGGAGACCGCCTCGACGCCGAGTCCGGCGGCGATGGCCTCCGCGACGGCGCGGATCGGGACGCCCTCCTCGGCCACGGCGTGCAGCACGGCCCCCGCCGGAGCGGTTTCCGCGGCGAGCCGGAACAGCGTCGCGGCGTCGTCGCGG
>CAXUNA010000018.1:0-5174 GCA_964252095.1 uncultured Jatrophihabitans sp.
GACCGGTGTCCCCAGTCTGAGTGCAGGCGGACGGGACACGGGTGACCCGGTCCGGGGGGCGGCCCCCCCCCCCCGGCGGGCCCCGCGGGGGGGGCCGCGGGGGCGTCCGCCCCGCTGTTCGTGGGCAGAGACGGCGACGCGGAGACGCGTCGACAGGCTGACCACGACGCCGAGTTCGTTGCACATGCACGCGCTGACGTTCTAGCCCTCCTCGCGGCACTCGATGACGACGCGTCATCCACTGAACGGCATCAGCGATGACGTCTGCACGAGGTCGAGACGCCCGGCGCGGCCGGCCGTCGACATGAACGTCACCGCCCGCGCCGATCGAGGACATCCGTTCGGATCAGGGCATGACGTTCGATCGTAACGACCCTGCCGCCACGGGCCACCCTCACCAAACTGACCTCGCGACCACCGTGACCGTGATGGACGCCTGCGGCCGCGCCCATGTCCACCGTCCTGCTCAAGTCCGACCCCGGCATGGGCAAGTCGCCTGATCCGCAGCATCGCCGGCCCAGGACGATCTGCTGTGCGAGCGCACCGGCCCGGCGCGTTCGAGGACCGACCCTTCGGCAGTGACCTGATCAGCGTCGCGTTCGTCGAACCAGTCGGTGCCTGGGCCCAGATAGCGGAACACGTGTCGCTCGCCGTAAGCCAGACCGAGCACGACGCTGCGGGTGCCGTCATGGTCGGGCGTGAGCGCGTCGAGTCCGGGGGTCCCGTTGTTGAACGAGCCCACGACCGACACCTCACCCGGCGGGTGACTGTCGTCCAGCGTGAACCTGACCCTGATGTGGGCCGGGCTGGAGACGTCGATGTCGAGTGCCATGGGGAGAAACTGCTCGGCGAGACGTTGAGGCCTACTGCGGCAGGGCCGCGCTGAGCTCGACGTTGATGTCGTCGGGGTCCTGGACGGACACGATCGCCATGCCCATGTCGGTCAGCTCCGTGTACTCGCCGTGCTCGACCCCCGCCGCGGTCAGGCGGTCGGCGGCGGCGTACAGGTCGTCGACCGAACCGAGCAGGATGCTGACGTGGTCGAGCCCGACGCGGGTTGAGTCGAGCCGGTCCGAGGCCGCGGCGACAGGTCACAGGCCCAGGATCTGGTCACCGAGGGCGAAGCCGGCTCCGCCGTACCCGTGCGCGGGATCCGCGCGCACGCCGGGTTCGTCGATCTGGTCGCTGAAGTCGAAGGCTGGCGCGGCGTCGAACAGCTGCGAGTAGAAGGCCTTGGACCGGTCGATGTCGGTGACCGTGAGCCGGACGTGGCTGAGACCGATGGGCTTGCTGATCGGGGTCGCGGATTCGCTCATGAAGCACCTCGTTTCCTCATCGCCCTGCGCACTACCGTCGTCCCGGCCGATCTCACAGCAGAGGGTTGAGCCCCACAGCTGCTCTTCGGCCTGGCTGGTGGCCCCGGCCCGGGACGTGTCGTCGTGAGACCGCCACGGAGGGGTTTAGGGCCCCCCACCCACTGGTTATAGGGCCTCCGTGAACCACCCCACCACCCCAGTGCGCCTGCACGTCAACGGCCAGGTCCACGAGCTCGAGATCGATGTCCGTGCCACTGTGCTCGACACCCTGCGTGACACGCTCGACCTGACCGGGGCGAAGAAGGGCTGCGACCACGGCCAGTGCGGCGCCTGCACCGTGCTGCTCGACGACCGAAGGGTCAACTCCTGTCTGCTGCTTGCGGTCGTGGTCGACGATCGCGAGATCACCACGATCGAAGGTCTCGGGACGACGGACGACCTGCATCCCGTGCAACAGGCGTTCCACGACCACGACGCCTACCAGTGCGGGTACTGCACACCCGGCCAGATCTGCTCGGCGGTCGGTGCGCTGGCCGAACTCGCCTCCGGGGCGCCCAGCGCGGTCACGGCCGGCGACGCTCCCGAACTGTCCGCCGAGGAGATCCGCGAGCGGTTGTCCGGCAACCTCTGTCGATGTGGCGCTTACGCGAACATCGTTCCCGCCGTCCTCGCAGCCGGAGCGGCCCGGTGAAGCCGTTCGAGTACCACGCCCCCACCGATCTCGCGAGCGCGACGGCGCTGCTGACCGCACACCCAGACGCGAAGGTCATCGCCGGCGGCACCAACCTGGTCGACCTGATGAAACTCGGCGTCGAAGTTCCCGCTGTGTTGGTGGACGTGCGCCGCGTCTCGTCCGCTGCGGTGACGACCGACGGCAACGGCACCGTACGCATCGGTGCAGGGGTCGCCAACAGCGACCTCGCCGCCCACCCCGACGTCCGTCGTGCCGCTCCCATGCTGTCCGAGGCTCTGCTCGCAGGCGCGTCGGGCCAGCTGCGCAACATGGCTACGACCAGTGGCAATCTCCTGCAGCGCACCCGCTGTCGCTACTTCGTCGACACCACCAAGCCGTGCAACAAGCGCGAGCCCGGCACGGGCTGTTCCGCCATCGGCGGTTACCACCGCGAACTCGCCGTGCTCGGCGGTTCCTCCTCGTGCATCGCCACCCACCCGTCCGACATGGCGGTGGCGCTCGCCGCGCTCGACGCGCAGGTAGTCGTCCAGGGCCCGAACGGCGAACGAGAACTGGCGCTCGACGACTTCTACCGCCTGCCCGGTGACACCCCGGACGTCGAGACCGCTCTGGCCCACGACGAACTCGTGACGGCCGTGCTCGTCCAGCCGCTGAGCGCCCGTGCGCGTTCGACGTATCGCAAGGTCCGCGACCGCGCGTCGTACGCCTTCGCGATCGTGTCGGTCGCCGCGGTGCTCGAACTCGCCGACGACGGCACGATCGCCGAGGTCAGCATCGCCCTCGGTGGCGTGGCCCCGCGACCGTGGCGGTGCCGCACGGCCGAGGCACGGTTGCGTGGCGGCCCCGCCACCGCCGACGCGTTCGCCGAGGCGATGAACGACGAACTGAGCGCGGCCGATCCCCTACCGCACAACGCGTTCAAGGTCTCCTTGGTCCGTCGGGTCGCCACCGGCGTGCTGTCCGAGCTCACCGTCGCAGGAGGTGCCGCATGACCGGACTCATCGAAAGCCCACTGGGCCAGCCCGTGGCCCGGGTCGAAGGCCTGGACAAGGTCACAGGACACGTCCGGTACACGTTCGAGCACGATGTTCGCGGCGTCCACCACGGCTGGATCGTCACCAGCCCAGTGCCCGCGGGCACCATCACGGCAGTCGATGTCGCGTCCGCGACCGACCTGCCCGGCGTCGTCGGCGTGCTGTGGCACGGCAACGCTCCCCACTTGGAAGACGGTGGTGACGGCGAGCTGCTGGTGCTCCAGGATGCGGCCGTCTCGTACACCGGTCAGCCGGTAGCGGTCGTGGTCGCGGAGTCCGCGGAGGCCGCCCGCGCCGGCGCCGACGCCCTCGACGTACGCATCTCCGGATCCGAGTTCCGCACTGAACTGTCTGTCGACCATCCTCAGCTCTACGCGCCGGAGACCCTCAACGCCGGGTTCGAGACCGACACGACCGACGGTGACGTCGAGCAGGCCCTGGCGGACGCCGCGTTCGTGGTCGATGAAACCTACCGGACGGCACCGTTGCACAACGCACCGATGGAACCGCACGCATCGGTCGCCGCCTGGGGGTCCGACTCCCGTGTGACCGTCTGGGACAGCACGCAGGCGCCGTCCGAGGTCGCGACGACCACGGCGACCATGTTCGGCCTCGACGAAGGGGCGGTGACGGTGCACGCCCGCCACATCGGTGGCGGTTTCGGCGGCAAGGGCTCGACCAGGCCCAACGTCCTGCTTGCCATGATGGCGGCGAAGGTCACCGGTCACCCGGTGAAGATCGCCCTGACCCGGCAGATGGCGTTCCACTTCGTCGGCTACCGCACCCCGACCATCCAGCACGTGCGCCTCGGCTCCGACGCCGACGGCAAGCTGCTGGGCATCTCGCACGAGATCGTCGAGCAGACCTCACAGATCGAGGAATTCGCGGAGCAGACAGGCGAAGCCACGCGGCACCTGTACGCATCTCCCAACCGCGTCGTCACGCACCGCCTGGCGAAGCTCAACGTGCCGACGCCGCGGTGGATGCGCGCCCCGGGCGAGGCTCCGGGCATGTTCGCGACGGAGTCCGCACTCGACGAGCTCTCGCGGGCATCCGGCATCGATCCGGTCGAGCTGCGGATCCGCAACGACACGGGCGTCGATCCCGCGACCGGCAAGGCCTTCAGCAGCCGTCATTACGTCGAATGCCTACGGCAGGGCGCGGAACGGTTCGGATGGAACGAGCCGTACGAACGTCGTGTCGGGCGGTACCGCGTCGGCCACGGCGTGGCCGGCTCGATCTACCCCAAGCTCGTCATGCCGTCGACCGCCCGTGCCGAGGCGTTCGCCGACGGCTCGTTCGAGGTGTCACTCGCCGCGACCGACATCGGGCAGGGCTCCCGCACCGTGCTGACGCAGATCGCGGCCGACGCGCTCGGCGTGGGGCTCGACGACGTCCGCCTGGACCTCGGCGACAGCGCACTGCCCCAGGCGGCGGGTGCGGGGGGCTCGGCCGGGACGGCGTCGTGGGGTTGGGCGATCACTGACGCGTGCCGGAAACTGCGCTCGCAGCTCGGAAAGCTGGACGGGATTCCGCGTAGCGGTCTCGCGGTGGAGGGGTCGAACCAGGACGGCATCGACGCGCAGGCTGAGCTGGCACGCTTCGCCTTCGGGGCGCACTTCGTCGAGGTTCACGTCGACGCGGATTCCGGGGAGGTCCGTGTGCCGCGTGCCGTCGGCGTCTTCGCCCCGGGTCGCATCCTCAACCCGCGCTTGGCCAGGTCGCAGTTCATCGGAGCGATGACGATGGGGATCGGCATGGGGCTCATGGAGGAAGGAGTCTGGGACCCGCGCTTCGGCGACACTGTCAACGATGACTTCGCCAGCTACCACATCCCGGCGAACGCCGACATCGGCGAGATCGACGTGTCGTGGATCGAGGAGCACGACGATCAGCTCAACCCCATGGGCAGCAAGGGGATCGGCGAGATCGGCAACGTGGGAATGGCCGCCGCACTGACCAATGCGGTGTTCGATGCGACGGGAGTCCGGGTGCGGGAACTGCCGATCCGGTTGGACAGCCTGCTCGTGTGAGTCGGTGCGGTGGGGGGCCCCCCCCCCCCCCCCCCCCCCCCCGGGCCCCCCCCCGCCCCCCCCCGGTGAGCCCCCGCGCCCCCGCCCGCCGTGCCCC
>CAXUNA010000018.1:5184-17566 GCA_964252095.1 uncultured Jatrophihabitans sp.
GGGGGGGGGGGGGGGGGAACGGCCCTAGCGGGTGGCACCCCGGGGGGGGGGGGGGGGGGGGGGGGGCGCCCCCCCGGCCGCCACCGCAGAGCCGCGTCAGCCCGAGAGACCCAGCTGGTTCAGCAGCGTCGCCTCGTCCGTCGTTCCCCACCGTTCGACCATGCGGCCATCGACCCAGCGCCCGACCTGCATCCGGCGCACCTCGAACCGTCGACCCGTCGGCGAGTGACCCTGGTACTCCCCCGTGTGCGTACCGCGGGAGGTCGCCACGATCGTCACCAGCTCGCCGCCAGCCGGGTCGTCGTCCGGAGCGGGCGCGCCCACCACGACGTGGTAGTCCATCGATGCGTCGGGGAACGACGCGACGAAGCCTCGCCAGAACCAGACGATGCCGTCAGCGCCTGCGGGCTGGTCGGCCGCCGGATCGTGATCGACGAGGTCGTGGGCCAACACCTCGTGCAGCCGGTCGAGGTCTCGTGACTTCACGATGTCGCTCATCGAGTGTTGCCCTGCTACCCCTGCGGATTCAGGCATCCGGACCTCTTTCCTAGACGGTGTGTTCAACGTACTGTCGGCGAGTTCTGTCGGCCGTGGACGGGTAAAGGTCAGCTCATGACGAGTTGGGTGCGGGTGATCGGTACGGGTCTGGTGGCCTCGGCCGTAGCAACAGTGTTGAAGACCAAGGCGGAGGGCGTGTTACAGCCGCTGGGCGAGAAGGTGTTCCCGCCTGCCCCCGCCCAGAAGATCGAGCTCGGCGCTGATCCGGCAGGCCATCCCGAGAACATGCCGCCGTCCGAGGTCGCCGACCGCCTCCAACATGCCGTCACCGGTCGGGAGCTGTCCGACGAGCAGCGTCAGAAGGTCTCCGGTCCGTTGCACTGGGGCATGGGTGTCGGGGGCGGGCTGGCGTACGCCGTCATCGCCCACCGGTGTCCGCCGGCGCGTGCCGGTTTCGGCAGCCTGTTCGGCCTTGCGCTGTTCGCCGGCACCCACGGCTCCACGCTTCCGCTGACCGGTGTGCAGCACCCGCCCGCCCAGCTGCCGAAAGCGTGGTGGATCTGGGAGGGCGGATCGCACATCGCCTACGGGATGACGGTCGACATCGTCATCCGCCTACTCGACCGCATCGCCCGCTGACCCGTTGACGACCGGTGACCGCGGTGGGCCGGACGTGGGTGCTTGAGGTGCTGTTCCGACGGTCCTCCTGCTGCACGGGCTGGGCGCCAAGGGACGGGCGTTCGCCCCGGTCGTCTGCTCCTGGGGCGACACGGTCGACGTGATCGCGAACGACCGCGGGAGGTTGGGCGACGTCGCGGTCGGCACCGGCGTCGACCTGGCAGGCGCCAACCTGGTCGTGCGGGCTGGCCAGACCTGCTCATGGTCTCGAGCGTGCCGTGGTGGCGTCACGGCTCCCAGGGCGGAGTCTCCCCCATCTTCGCGTAGTACTTCGCGAGATGGTGCCTGGCCCGGTCGGCGTCGTCGTGCGGGATGTCGACGCCGCCGCGAGCACCGTCCAGCACTGCTGCAGCAGCGGTGATCCCGCGCGGGACGGCCGTCAACGTGCCGTCGACGACGTCGGCGAACAGCAACTTGTACGCGGTGTACTTCTGCTTCCTGTCCGCGTCGTACCAGAGATGGGCGCCGCGGTACTCCGCGTTCGGCTCGTCCTGGGCGTCAGCCCAGGCACGGACGCGCTTCTCTGCCGCAGCGCCGTCCCACTCACGGTCACGGTCGGCCAGCGGCAGGTCCTGGAAGCGGGTGACAGCCATCGTGGTCCTCAGCTCTGGTCGTGGACCTCGTCGGCCTCGTGCTGCGCGCGGTGGGCGAGCTCGTCGTCGTTCGGACGGGCCGGTGCCTTGGCGTGCTCGTGGTGGTCGGCCGGGGCGGACTCGGTCGGCTGGATGACGTCGTCGAGCGTGGCATCGTCGCGGGGTTCGGTCATGACACAGGCCCTCCCGTCTGGGAGGTCGACGACACGTCCCCGTCGGAGGTGCGCCCCACTGCGTGTGTCACGGTGGTCGGATGACCACGCACCGGACGGACGACACCCGTCGGCAGGCGGGATGGCTCCCGCACGAGCAGGACGAGCTCGAACGCTGGTTGCGCGGTCACCGTGAGCGTGCCGGGGCGGGTCCGGACCGACCGCTGCACCCGGTGGTCGAGGCGTTCCGCCGGGAGCTGGCCGGCGATCCGACCCTGCGGATGGGTGTGACGCGCATGATCGACCAGGTCCCGTCCCAGCGGGCTTACCGCACACGCCACGTCGACGACGTCGACGAACTGCTCCGGCTGATCGACGCCGTCCTCACCGTCGCGCCGGAGTACGGCGACAGCACCATGGTCATGTTGCCCCTTGCGGCCGTCCTCGACTGGACCATGGCGACACCGGCGGGGTACGCGGTCTACCGCGACCCTCGGATGAACCGCTTCCTGCACGACGTCCTCGACGTCTGGTCGCAGTTCCTGTCCGGACCCGATTCGCTGTCCGTGTTGAACGACTCCCCGTCGGGGTGGTTGTCGCCCGCGGCGCGTCAGGCCATCGGAATCGATCAGTTCCGTCACGACCCGGACGCCGACCACCTGGGTTTCGCATCGTGGAACGACTTCTTCACCCGCCGCCTCGCCGATGGCGCGCGGCCGGTCGCGGCACCCGACGACGACGCCGTGATCGTCACCGCCTGCGAGTCGACGCCCTACCGGATCGCCATCGACGTGCGGGAGTCGTCGCGGTTCTGGCTCAAGGACCAGCCCTACTCCCTGCACGACCTGCTCGCCGGTGACGAATCCGTCGCCGGCTTCGTCGGTGGCACGGTCTACCAGGCTTTCCTCAGCGCCACCGACTACCACCGCTGGCACAGCCCCGTCGCAGGCACCGTCGTGCGGGCGTTCACCGTGGGCGGCACCTACTACTCGGAGGCCGACGCCGAAGGCTCGGACGCCGACGACGCCCCGGACTCACAGGCCTACCTCGCTCACGTCTCCGCCCGTGCCGTCGTGATCATCGACGCGGACGATCCGGCCACCGGCCTCATCGCGTTCGTCGGCGTCGGGATGCTCGAGGTGTCGTCGTGCATCCTCGACGCCGCAGTCGTTCCCGGACACCACCTCGGCAAGGGTGACGAACTGGGTTACTTCCAGTTCGGTGGGTCCACCCACTGCCTGGTCTTCGAGCCCGGCGCCGTCGACTTCTTCGCCGCGGCGGTCGTCCCGCAGCCCGATCGCGCGCACGTCGTTCCCGTCCGTTCCGCGCTGGCCGTCGCGCGACGTCGTACGGCCGACTCCGCTGGGCAGGCCGTTCACATGGCCGACGACGACAAGCAGACCCGGGACGACTTCCACCACGTCATCAACATGACCGCCGCTGAACTCGAGCAATGGCTCGACACGGACGAGTCGAAGTCGGTCGGTCAGAAGAACGGCGGCAGCAGCGAGAGCACCGGCCACGAGTCGGGGCGAGAAATCGTCGACCTCCTGAGGAAGAGGGTCGGCGACCTCACCGACGACGACCTCGCCCAGATGAAGCGGGTCCACGGTTACGTCGCCCGGCACCTCAAGCAGAGGCCCGACAAGACCCGCGACCAGCTCGAGGACACGCCCTGGCGGTACTCGCTGATGAACTGGGGTCACGACCCGCTGAAGTGATCGCTGCCAGCCGGGCGCCTCGGCATCCTCGCTCTGCGTGACTCAACGCGGGACGTCGGCCAGCGTCGTGGGGTTGCGCTCCTCGCGGTCGTTCATCTCGTGACGCAGGGCGCCGACGCTCCTGGTAGGTCCGCTTGCGGAGCCGGTTGATGGATCCCAGGGGCCGGTGCGCGACCAGCGAGTTCCACGGTCGCCACGACATGGCGTCCTCCGCGTACACCCGCCGCGCCGGGCTGAACGACTCCTGCGGCGGCAGTTCCAGGGTGGCCACGGTGCGGTAGGGGCTGGCCGCGGTGGACCATTCCAACGAAGCGTCCTCGACGGGCATGGACCCGGTGTCGGTGAGCAGCTGCACCCGTAGGTCGTACCGGGCCGGGTGGTCGGCGTAGAACTCGCGGACCCACTCACTGAGCACGCCTGGACCGTCGTCTTTCGACACCGTCCGCTCGGTGAGCGCCAGCTGCTCGGACGTGGTGGGGAAGAGCGCGTACTTGCCGACGAAATCCCCGTGCCGGAACGCACCCTGCGTGTAGAACTCGAACGCCACTGGATGGATGTTCGGCGTGCGGTCGAACCACGTCTCTTCCGGAGACGGGTGTCCGATCATCGTGCTCACCGCTGTCCGGAGCTGATGGCCGAAGCGCTTGTCGCGCGCCTCGATGGCGTTGAGATAGGTGACGACGTCGCCCTGCGGGATGACCGGCCAGGTGTTGAAGAGGAAGTCTTGCGCATCCCAGTCGGCAGTGAACTTGTCGCCGCGGACGCCCATGATCTTCAGCGCGGCTCCGCGGGCACGGCGAACGGTGTCCGGATCGATCGCACCAGGCTCGCTGGCGTATCGCAGGACGATCTCGTATGTCGCAGGAGTCGCGAACAGACCCTGCGCGAGTTCTGGCTCGAGGCCGGATGGGACGGTCAAGGTGCCCGTGACGATGCCGTGACTCTTGGCGTGCGTGCCAGAGGTCGCGTGCCGGTGTTGCTCGAAACCTTGGGCCATGGTGTGCCGCATGGTCGAGATGGTGCGGTCGATCAGCGTTGCTTCGTCAGGGACCTCGGTCTCGAGATCGTCGGTGTACGGAACGGGGGCGGTCACAGCAGTCTCCTCGTCGCGGGGTTTGGGCGGTGGTGTGCGGAGTGGGGGTCAGCTGACGTCGAGCACGGTCTTGAGCCAACCCTCCTCGCGGCGGTCGAAGGTCTCGTATGCCTCGATCGCCGAAGTCGGCTGTTCGTGCTGGGTGGTGAACGCCGTCGGGTCGACCAGGCCGGTCGCCACCAGGTCGAGCAGACCGGGGATGTACCGGCGGTGGTTGCAGTTGCCCATCCGCAACGTCAGGTTCTTGTTCATTGCCTGCCCGATCGGGTACCGGTCGAACTCCGGCGCGTACACACCGATGATGCCGATGGTTCCGGCCTTCGCGACGGCGTCCACGGCCCACCGGCTGGCGAGGCTCGGCGCGTCGCCAGGCACCCACTGGGCGCCGTCGGGGTTCGCGTCCGGTGCTGCGACCTGCTGTTCGGCGTCGAACTTCTCGGCGTCGCCTGCGACGGTGTTCGCGGCGGGACCCGACTTCGGGCGTTGCGCGTCGATACCCACCGCGTCGATCACCCGGTCGACGCCGACGCCGCCGGTGAGGTGCTTGATGACCTCCACCGGGTCCTCCCGGTTGAAGTCGATGATCTCGGCGTTCTGCTCCAGCGCGGCGGCCAGCCGGGTCTCGATGCCGTCGACGACGAGCACGCGCCCGGCACCCTGCCGTTTGGCCGCGGCGACGGCGAACTGCCCGACGACGCCGGCGCCGAAGACCGCCACGGTGTCACCGTCGGACACGCCTGCGAGCCGGGCGCCGAACCACGCGGTCGGGAAGATGTCCGAGAGGAGCACGGCCTGGTCGTCGGTCACCTGGTCCGGGATGCGCACGAGTGTGGTGCCGGCGAAGGGCACACGCACGTACTCGGCTTGCAGACCGTCCACCGGTCCGGTGCCCTGCGGGCCGCCGAAGAACGACGTGCCGGCGTCGGGTCCGTTCGGGTTGGCGACGTCGCGCTGGGCGTAGTAGCCCGCACGACAGTAGGAGCAGCGGCCGCATCCGATGGTCGAGCAGACGATGACCCGATCCCCAGGGCTGAAACCGCGGACGTCGTCGCCGACGGTCTCCACGACTCCGACCGCCTCGTGCCCGAGGATGGTCCCCTCCTGCATCCCGGACATCGTGCCGCGGACGAAGTGCAGGTCGGTCCCGCAGATCGCGCTGCGGGTGATCCGCACGATTGCGTCCGTCGGCTCCTGCAGCGTCGGGTCGGGCACGGTGTCCAGGCGGATGTCACCGATGCCGTGCCATACAACTGCCTTCATGTCATCTCTCCCGTTCGTTGGTGGTGCGGGTGGTCCCGTCCGTCAACTCGTTGGGACGTCAGGGGGTGGTGCCGACCGCGGCCAGGTCGTCTCCGCCGTGACCGGCGTCGACGGTGCGGTCGAGTCGCGCCTGCACCTCGCGCAGCACCGAGGTGGGTGGCACGACGTCGGCGGCGAGGCGAAGGTCCTTGAGAGCGTTGGCGACGGCGAAACCGGGGGTGTGGTCGCCGTCGTCCATGGACTGCGACTTGTCGAGGGCGTAGGGCATGTCGAGCGGACCGGCTTGGAGCGCCGTGCGCAGCGTGTCGTGGTCGACGTCCAAGCCATCGCAGAGGGCCAGCACCTCGGCCATGACCACCGTGGCCGACGTCATCCAGGCGTTCACCGCGAGCTTGAGCGCACTGCCCTCGCTGGTGCCGGTTCCCACGTGCTGCACGGTCTTCCCGGCCGCGTCCAACACCGGCCGGGCCCGTTCGACGACCCCCGGGTCACCCGCAACCAGCCAGACCAGCTCGCCCTGGGACGCGGGCTCGGTACTGCCGGACACCGGCGCGTCGAGGTACGCCACGCCGTGGGCTGACGCGAGGCGGCCGAGCCGGGCTGCACCGTCTGGACCGACGGTGCTGACCTGTACCCACACGCCGGTGATGCGGTCCAGCACGGGTTCGATGACCTCAGCGACGGCGTCGGCGTCACGCAGGACGGTCACCACGAAGTCGGCCCCGTCGACGGCGTCGGCGGCAGCGTCGACCGCCGTGACACCTGGGGCGTCGCGTGCGGCGTCGTCGGCCTTGCCGGTATGCCGGTTCCAGAGCCGGACCTGGTGTCCTTGCGACCCGAGTCGACCGGCGATGGTGGCTCCGAGGCCACCGGCACCGAGCACGGCGGTGACGGTCAACGGGGACCGACCGCGGTGGCCTGGAACGCGACCGGCGCCAGCGTGCCGTCGTCGTTGACCTTCGGGGTCAAGGCGACGGCGTTCGACATGGCTGCCGAGACGGCGTGCTCGGCGTCCGGGCTGTCGACGGGCAGCTCGAAGGTCTCGCCTGCGTCCGGGTCAGACGGGTCGAACCGCCGGACGGTGACGGTGTAACGCTGCAGGGACGTCACGGCTCAACCGGCCGTCGCGGCGAACTCTCGCACCAAAGCCGCGCTGAACGCCTTGAGGTCGTCGGGGTCGCGGCTGGTCACCAGCGTCCACCCGTTCATCGGGCAGACGAAGACCTCCTGGTCAACCCACTCGGCGGCGCCTGCGTTGCGGATGTCGGTCTGCAGGCTGGGGAAACTCGTCAGTGTCTTACCGGGAAGCACCCCGGCTTCGACCAGGGCCCACGGTCCGTGGCAGATTGCGGCGATCGGCTTGCCGGCGTCGACGAAGGCCTTCACCAGCGCCACCGCGGCGACGTCCGTGCGCAGGTGGTCGGCGTTGGTGGTGCCACCCGGGATGACGAGCGCGTCGAAATCGTCGGAGTGCGCCGCGGAGACGGTGAGGTCGACCGGGAACGTGTCGGCCTGGTTCACGTCCTGGTTGAACGCCTGCACAGTGCCGTCATCGGGAGCGATGAGGGTCGCCTCGCCGCCGGCATCCTTCACGGCCTGCCACGGTGTCGTCAGTTCGGCCTGCTCCACGCCGCTGTTGCTGAGGAGGAAAGCAATCTTCTTGCCCTGCAGTTCGTTGCCCATGCGAGGTGAATACCCCGGAGGCACGATTCCCTCCCCGTCGTCGGATTCCTCACCACCCGCACCGCACAACCCTCAGCGCCGACGCCACGTCTGCAGCAGTGGAGTCAACAGGGCTGTGGACGGGTAGTACGCGACTGGGGATTCCCCGTCGCCGACCGCAGCTGGGGACACACGCCGCGTCGGCGAGCCATCGACCGCGAAGGAGCTTCACCATGCCTGCCAACATCGGTTGGGCCACCAAGGACGCCAACACCCCGCTCTCACCCCTGGAGTTCGACCGTGACCCGGTCCGAGCCGAGGACGTACGGATCGCCATCACCCACTGCGGCGTCTGCCACTCCGACGTCCACCAGGCGCGCGACGAGTTCGGCGAAGGTCCGCTCGCCACCAACTTCCCGTGCATGCCCGGCCACGAGATCGTCGGCGAGGTCACCGAGATCGGCTCCGACGTCGCGAAGTATGCCGTCGGGGACCGGGTCGGCGTCGGCTGCATGGTCTACTGGGGCGCCGAGGACCAGCGCGGCGTCGCCGACGAGCAGTACCAGCAGCCGCCCGCGATCTTCACCTACAACGGCCTCGACCCCGACAGCGGCGCCGTGACGTTCGGCGGCTACTCCGACGAGATCGTCGTCAACGAGAACTTCGTGCTGCGCATCCCGGACTCGATTCCGTCCGAGCAGGCCGCGCCCATCCTCTGTGCTGGCGTCACCACATGGTCTCCACTGAAGCACTGGGAGGTCGGCGCCGGGTCGACGGTCGGCATCGCCGGCCTCGGCGGCCTCGGCCACCTCGCGGTGCAACTGGCGAAGGCTCGTGGCGCGGACAAGGTCGTCGTGCTCACGACGTCGCCCGACAAGCCCGAAGCCGCGCTGGCGCTGGGCGCTGACGACGTCATCGACATGACCGATGACGATGCGGTCGAGAAGGCTTCCGCGTCGCTGTCGTTCATCCTGTCGACGATCCCGACGCGTTTCGACATGAAGCCGTACCTGTCGCTGGTGCAGCACGACGGCGCGTTCGTCACCGTCGGCATGCTCGAACCGGTGGTGCCGGAGGGCATCGACTTCGCGCAGGTGTCGATGAACCGCATCACCCTCGGCGGTTCACTGATCGGCAGCATCGCCGAGACCCAGGAGGTGCTCGACTTCGCTGCCGAGCACGGGATCTCCGCCGAGACGCAGCTCATTCCGATCGGCGAGATCAACGACGCGTTCGACCACATGGTCGCCGAGGACGTCCGGTTTCGGTACGTCATCGACAACTCCACCCTGCGCGCCGGACAGGACGCGTGATGCGCCCCGACCTGGTGCGCCTCTCCGGCGCCCGCCATGCGGTGGCCGTACTGGTCGACGGCTCCGCCGTTGCGGTCTCGGGAGACGAACTGTGAACGCGACGACGGTCAGGCAGGCCGCGCGAGTCGTGGCCGGGTCGGCGATGATCTTCGCCGGCATCGGCCATTGGACGTTCGCCCGTGAGGGTTTCCAGGACCAGGTGCCCGAATTCGTGACCAACTATCTGCCGGTCGACGAAGACGCGGTCGTGCTGGCGTCCGGCGTCGTCGAGATCGGCCTCGGAGCCGCGCTCGTCGCCACGCCGCCGCAGCACCGGCGCCTGATCGGAGCCCTGCTTGCGACCTTCTTCGTCGCGATCTTCCCCGGCAACCTCGCGCAGTACGTCCACCACCGTCCGGGGCTCGGCCTGGACACCGACCGCAAGCGGTTCGTGCGGCTGTGGTTCCAGCCCGCGATGGTGGCCGTGGCGTGGTGGTCGACGCACGGCCCCGACGCCGACTGAGTTGCTCCGGGCGGGCCTCACGGGTCCGCCCGGGAACTCGACGCGACAGGCTGGGACCGTCGAGTCACGTGCCGGTGGCAGCAGGCACGCCGCCGGCTCGTCGGTGGTGGCCGCCACCGGATCGGTTGCGTACGCCCGGCGCCGGGCATCGTGATGAGGTGGATTTCGATCGCAGCACCGCATCGGTGCAGGACCACTCGAGTGCCGACGTCCAGGACGCCATCCTCTGGCTCGACGCCGAGGCGGACGCCCCGGCCGTCGCCCGCGGGTTCCTGGCCGAGCACCGCGACCATCTCGCTCAAGACCTCTTCGAGGACGCGGAGCTGCTGCTGTCCGAAGTCGTCACCAACGCGGTCCAGCACGGACGGACCGCGATCGCCCTGCGGGTGCGGGCGTCACCGCCCGGCATCGGCATCGCCGTTGCCGACCTGGGCAGCGACCTCCCCGACCCTTCCGCGCGCGACCTCACCACCGACCTCACCGCAACATCGGGCCGGGGGCTCGCCATCATCGCCGCCCTGGCCAGCGCCTGGGGAGTCGTCCCGACCGAACCGCCGCCGGGTAAGACAAGGTGGTTCGAACTGCACGCCACTGAGTGAGGGGCACGGCTCCCCTGCCTTCGTGGACCGCGGGGTGCGTTTGCGTGCTCGCTTCCGGCTCAACCCGGTGGACCGGACACGCCGGCCCGGGGCCCGACCGCCGCGCCTGGAAACCGCGCCGTCGCGTTCCCCTCCCTCACGCGCCGAGAGGCGTCGTCCCCGGCGACGGATGGGGAGTCGGCGGCGAGCACGCGTCGACCGATGACGCGGAACGCCGAGCCGAGGGCGGTGGCGACGATCGACCGGTCGACTCCGAGAACCCGAGCCGCGTCGGCCACCGTTCGGCCCTCGAAATAGACGACCGCGACAGCCTCCAGCTCCATCGGCTTCAAGCCCGTCAGTACCGCGCCGAGATCCACCGGCGAGATCCTGCCGGATGGCTGGGTCGTGGGCCAGCCAGCGAGTGAGATGCCGCCCAGGAAGAGGTGCCGCGAAGTCACCAGCGAGTCCTGGCCGCGCATCGAAGGCGAGCGGTGGCTAGATTTTCTGTCGTGATCGACCCCTTCCGTCGAGCTGGGGGCCTACGCGCCGACTTCGGCGCCGTCGATTGGTCAGCGACGCCGCTCGGACCGCCCGAGACGTGGAGCCCCGCGTTGCGAACCGTCACCGATCTCGCCCTCAACACCGACTTCGCCGTCACGTTGTTGTGGGGGCCCGAGTTCACGATGATCTACAACGAGGCCTACGTGCCACTCATCGGTGACAAGCACCCCGCGGCACTCGGCGCGCCGGCGCGCGAGGTCTTCGCGGAGATCTGGGACGACATCGACCCCCTCATGCAGGCCGTCCGGGACGGCGGCGGGGCGGTCTAGGTCGACGACGGGCGGCTGCTCATCACGCGCCACGGCTATCCGGAGGAGTGCTACTTCGACTTCTGTTATTCGCCGGCCGGCGACGACGGGGTCGTCGAGGGTGTCGTCGACATCGCGGTGGAGACCACCGGGCGGGTCGTCGCCCGCCGACGCCTGGAGCTGCTGACCACCTTGGGCCAGCGCCTGACCGCCGACCTCCGCACGCCCCGCGAGGTGGTCGACGCCGCTCTGCCGCTGCTGCGGACGAACCCACAGGATCTCCGCGCGGTCGAGATCCACCTTCCCGGCGTCGCGACCCGCCACAGCGTGGATCGTCTGCCGCAGGTCCCGCCGGTGTCCAGCCATGACGACGTCGTCGTCGAGGGCACAGCTGACGGACACGTCGCCTGGGTCCGCCTGACCACCGCGACCGACTCCGCCGACCAGCCGACGATGGCGGTGCTGCTCAGTGAGAACCTCGAGTTCGACGACGCGTACCGGGACTTCCTGAGGCTCATCGCAGTCGGTCTTGCTCAGTCGTTGGACCGCATCGCCGTGCGTACCGCCAGCTGGCCGTATCCGGGACCAGACCTCGACCACTGCCATGTCCTGGCCTCGCGGGAGGGCGGCGTCGTCCGCCGCACCAGCAGGGACGGCGCACGATTGTGCAGAGGATCCGCTGCCGGACAAGAAGATCGAGCTGGCGTGGCCGCCACGATTCGGCAGTGACCAGTTCTCATTCCTCGGCCCGCCCGGCCATCAGTACTGCCTCCATCTCGATCATGATCAGGTCGGGCCGGCCGTCGAGGCGCAACCGTGCGCTCCTGTCACGCTGTTCCTCCATGTCGGGAGGAGTCCGAAGGTGTCGATGTAGCGACGGCGAAGTGACAAGGGCGCACCGAGGGCTCGTTCGGTGCGCAACTGGTCTCGGCGAGCAGGTGCTCAGATCGATCGATCTCACCAGAGCCTCGAGCTGGTCCGGGTACAGGTCGTCCGAGGGTCTGTACCTCGTCGCTCGTCGAGCGGTTCCCGTACCGAACTCAGGACGGGGGTGGTCAGGCACTCGCGTCGATCAGGTACCCCAGGATGACCGTCGCGTCGCTCGTGATGACATCGCGTGTGGCCGTGAGCAGGGCGAGGTCGTGGCGTGGGTGGGTTCCCGCAGGACTTCAACGTCGCGAAGACGAGACGGGTCTGCGAGTTCGTCCCGGTGTTGCCGATCGAACTGCGGCCACCGCGACGGGTCGTGCCCGTACGACCGCCGCAGTGCGGTCGACGGCCCGATCTCGCTGCACCGGTCGTCGAGATCGGCCGACGCCCTCGACAACCCACGGGGTCACAGGCGGTCCCCGAGGACGCGACGTCCCCCGGTGGCGGCCCGGTGCTCGTACACCCGTCGAACGTCAACGACGAACATCATGGGGGGTTTCTCGAAGGTTCGGTCGACGGACCGCGGCTTTGGCTGCCGGCTCCACCGGCTCGAGCGGCCGGGCCGGTCGGGCCGGTCGGGCCGGTCGGGC
>CAXUNA010000019.1:0-17395 GCA_964252095.1 uncultured Jatrophihabitans sp.
CGAACGATCTGGTGTCGAGGCTACCTGAACAGCCTCCCTCCGACCATGCTTTCGGCAGCGATTCGTTGCCGATTCTGTTCGGTGTGCCCTGGGATCCGTATCGGCGCCGCCCAGGCGAATCAGTCGCCGCCCCGCCCCGTGCAACGGTCGGGTGTGTCGCCCGTCGTGGGGCATCGCCGCCAACTGGAGCAGCCAGACGACGAGCCGTTGCCCCGCCGGAGACGGCGGAGTGGAACACGGTGGGCCCAGGCTCGGAGGACACGTCCCTCGACCACCCGCACGACGTGCCCCACCGACAGCAACCCTCCGAGGGTGCCGGCGGTGGGGTCGATCGGGTGGACCGGAGCTGGCTGCACATGCCGCCCCAGCCCCGGACCAACACCCGGGGCCGCCGCCACACCCGACCAGACCACTAGGAGACGCTCGGGAACTTGTGTCGACGCACGAGAACAGGGCGACCCCTACCCACACCCGCTGGCAGCCGAACCCGACAGCTGCCGAGCCGGACTAGCAAGGCGACGACGGCGGGCCTGCCGAGCTGGTGCAGCACGAGTAAGGGCAGGGCACCGAGGAGGAAGTGCGCACAAGCACTGCACCACCGATTGGGCCGGGCGCCCGGGCAACCGGTCACCCGCCGTGGATCGGCCGGACAGCGAACAGCAACTGCAGCACGGAGCGACGGATGGACGACACGACGGAACGCAGTACGCACTGCGGCACTGCAACGAGGAGGAAGAAGACATGACCATCAACGACGACGACGGGCGCGAGACCCGGGCAGGTACGCGGGCGCGGCCGCGGGTGGTGGCGGTGGTGAACCTGAAAGGCGGGACCGGGAAGACGACAACCGCGGTGTTCCTCGGCCACGCCTGGGCGGCCGCGGGGGAGCGGGTCACGTTCGTCGACGCCGACCACCCCCAGTACGCAATGAGCCGGTGGGCCGAACTCGCCGGCTGGGACCTCCCGGTGATGGGACTGGGGAGCAAGCAGCTGCACATCCAGCTCCCGGGGATCCTCACGAGCGCGACATGCGACCTGGCGGTGATCGACACGCCGCCGCTGGAGGAACACCGGGGAATCGTGACCGCTGCCCTGCGGGCGGCCGACGACGTCATCGTCACCCTCGCGCCGACGACGGCCGAGCTGCACCGCACCGGCGCCGTGTTCGACGCCATCGACGATGTCGCAGCCCTCCGCGCCACCCCGGCGCGGGTGGTGGTGTGCCTGAACCGGGTCGACCGACGCGCCCGCGCCGACCGGGTCATCCGCGCCGCCCTCACCGACGCCGGCCACCACGTCCTCGACCACGACGTCCCGCTGCGTCAGGCCTACGCCCAGGCCTTCGGCTCCGCTGTCGAGCCGGACCGCATCTGGTCCGACCTGGCCAACGAGATCGACGAACCGCCTGCAGACGCAACGCTGCTGGTCGGGGGAGCGGCATGACTCTCGACCCCGCCCGCGTCAACGCCCTCACCGGATCCGGCCGCCGCATGCCCGGCACCGCCGTCCCTGCCGAGCCGACGACGCCCGCCGCACCACGTACACGTCCTTACCGGCTGACCGTCGACCTCCCACCAGCGGTCCACACCCAGCTCAGCCGCTGGGTCATCGACCTCGAGGAACAGGCAGGTCACAACGTCGACAAGCGAGCCGTCGTCCTCGCGCTGCTCGACTTGCTCCACACCGACGACCAGGTCGCGGCCACGGTGCGCGGCGCGTTGCAGGCACGGCCGTGACCAACCGCCGGCTCGACACACCCGCCAACGAGAGGAACATCCGATGACCCCGACCGACCCGCACACCGCCGTCAACCATCGGGCACGCGCTCAGGCCCTGTTCGACGCCGTCCTGCGTACTCGCGCCGACATCGCCGAGGCCGTGAGGATTCACTGCGCGGCCGCGGTGAGCGAGCTCGGCGAGCCGTTCCCCGACGTCGCAGGAGCGCGCGATGACACCCACGACCCGGTGTTCGACCTCGACCCAGCCGGCGATGACGTCGAAGCCGTGCTGCGCGCCGGCTTGTACGAGCTCGCCCGTCTATCCGCCCACGAGTTCGACCGCGCCTGTGGCGCAGTTCAAGCTGGCCACGACGCGTTGCTGGCTCTGGGCTGATGGCCACCGACCTGGCCGAGATCCTCGCCGACCTGCGCGCGGAGGCAGCGCGGTCGCCACGCAGCGACCCGATCGCCGCGGCAGATGCCCGCACAGCCCTGGCCCGTCTGCGGCCCGCGCTCGACCGCCTCCGCGACGACGGCCTCGACACCGGAGCGTCAATCGACACCGACCCCGACGCATTCAGCCGGCAAGCCGATCGGGTGCACTGGGTCCGCCTGCTCTCGGTCACCTGCGACACCCTCGGCCAGTCAGTGTCCGCAGCTGCAAGTCCCGGACGGATGACCAACCTCGCCGACGCCGCCGCCATCGCGGCCACGCTGCACGTCGATACCCTGACCGGTGGACAGCGGTGGGCAATAGTTGCCGCGCTCGCTCGGACCGCGCACATCCTGACCGGTGCCGCCGCCGGCGGCGAACACGAATCGCCCAAGGCAAGCCGAGCGCTGATCATCGCCGAAGCCAGCTCGAGCGTGCTGTTCCAGTTCGCGTCGCTCGACCCACCCACCGCAACCGACAACGCAGCGCAGCGCCGACCAGTCCCCAACCCCGCAGCGCAGCTGACATCGGTCGAAGCCGCAGCGCTCGAGGCGTCCGCCGCGCTCGTGCATGCGACCCGTCCCGGTACCGGGCCTCACCCGCTCTCCGACATCCTCGCGATTGTGATCGCGGCCGACACGACCTGCCGTTTCGTCGAACGTTTGCAGTTGGGCGCGGGGGACGATCACTTCGCGGCTGCGGCACATGATGCCGCCCGGAGCTGGCGCGAAGTTCGTGGGCGGTTGGCCCCGTTCAATGACGGTAGCCGGCGACCGCAAAACGGTCGGCCACCCGCGGTCGACCATGCGCTGACGCTCCACCGGGCGTTGCAAACCTCAGGTGTGGCACCCAACGCCGGGCAGCCTCAGGAGCAGCCTTTCGAGGCGGTGGGCCTCGTGCTCGGAAGGTTGGCGACGGTCGCGACACGTCTCGATGCTGCGGTCGCTGAGGGTGTCGCATGCGGCCGCTTCATGGCGTACGCCGTCGACTTGCCGATGCGGGAGGCCCGTGTCGGCCCGTTCCTCGAGCGACGCCGCGCGGCGGGCCTCGTCACCATCGACAGCGACGACATCGCGCCGGTCATGTCGGCGCTGCACCACGCCGGGACGAGCACTGCAGCCCTCGCAGCGGGCGGGCCTGCTCGGCTGGGCCCCGGCAACAGTTACCGGGCCCTGCCCGATCCCCACGGCCATTCCGCACCGGTCGATGACGTCACGGCTCTCCGGCGTGGTGGAACACCACTGGCGCCGATGTCAGTCGAGCCAAGAACGCACCTTATGATCCCGCGCGAGCCAACAGTGCGCCGGCGTTAAGGAGAAGTAAGTGCCCCGAGCCGCCGACGACCTTTTACCTGCCTGGGCAGGGAAGTGTTAAGCCAGCTGCAGCGGTTCGAGCAGCCCAATGGAGATCAGCGCCCTTCAACCGGGCTCTGCTGTGGGCGCGTCACCCGTCGATTCCCAATGGGGTTCTGAGTCCGAGATTGACTAGATGCCACCCGGTAAGCCTGTTCTGCAGAGTCGTGAAGGAGACGAACGCGGATGCGAGGCTACGGCGCTGTAGCGCTTCGGGCTTTCGAATCGTTGGGCGTCCGCGCCAGACCGACCAGCGCGGTCTCGATGAACCGTGACGGCCAGACTGACCGTTCCGTGGTCTGGATGCTTGCACGTCTCATCCCGGCTCGCGTTCGCGATGGGGATCCCGTTCGTTCAGCTGAACGATTCTCGTTCCGGTGATTGATTTCTTCCGGCCCGCGTCATGGAACGGCTTCTCTACCCGCCGCCCGGCCGGATGCGCACGATCAACCGCCGAACCCGGCGACGACGCGATCGTGGTCATCTCATGTGCGTATTACGTGGGCGGTCCGTGTGACACCGTCGGATCGCACCGCCGACGTGGCACAACCGGTAGTGCGCCCCGCCAGTCACTGGGCGCTTCTCGTCGGCTCCGCTCCCGCGTTCATCGGCGCGTTTGCCTCGCCGGGCGATCGTGATCAGATGCGGCGGAACAGGGCGGCGAGGGCCTGGCCGCCGCCGATGCACATGGTCACAATCCCCTGCTCGAGGTCGTGGCGCACCAGGTGCTTCGCGAGGCGCAGCGACAGGATCGCGCCGGTGGCGCCGACGGGGTGGCCGAGCGCGATCGCGCCGCCGTAGGGGTTAACCCTGTCGGCGTCGAGCTTGGCGTCACGGATCACGGCTACGGCCTGGGAGGCGAAGGCCTCGTTGAGCTCGACCACGTCGATGTCGGCCGGTGACGTGCCGGTCTTCGCGAACAGCGACTGCAACGCGAGCACCGGCGCGTACCCCATCAGCTCGGGTTCCATCGCGGCGGTTGTCACGGCCTCCAGCGACACCAGTGGCGTCAGGCCACGGTCGGCGGCGGCCTGTGCGGTGGCGAGCACGACGGCTGCGGCGCCGTCGTTGATGCCGGACGCGTTGCCGGCGGTGACGGTGCCGTCCTTCTGGAACGCCGGGCGCAGCGCGGTCAGCTTCTCGACGGTGGTGCCGGGCTTGGGGTGCTCGTCGGTGGTCACGGTGAGCGGCTTCCGGCCGCCGATCTCCACCGGCACGATCTCCTCGGCGAACGCCGCCTGCGCCTCGGGGGTCGCGGCGCGTCGCTGCGATTCGGCGGCGAACTCGTCCTGCTCGGTGCGGGAGACGCCGTACTTCGCGGCGACGTTCTCGGCGGTGACGCCCATGTGGATGCCGTGGAACGGGTCGGTCAGCATCATGACGGTGCCGTCGACCAGCGCGCGGTCGCCGAGCTTGTACCCGTTGCGCGCGCCGAAGTCGTAGAACGGCATGCGGGTCATGGACTCGTCGCCGCCGGCAAGGGTGATGTCGAGGTCGTTCCACCGCATCTCCATCGCCGCCGACCAGATGGCCTGCAAGCCGGACCCGCAGAGTCGGTTGACCGTGTACGCCGGGGTGCGCACCGGCAACCCCGCAGCCACGGCGACCCGGCGCGCGTTGTAGGCGTCGGGCCCCACCTGACCGATACACCCCATGACGACCTCACGGATGTCCGCGGCTGCCACCCCCGCGCGGGAGAGGGCCTCACGGGCCGCGGTGGCGCCCAGTTCGAACCCGGGCACGTCCTTGAAGACGCCGCCGAAGCTGCCGACCGGCGTCCGGGCACCGTCGACGAGCACGATCGTGGAATTCGCCATGGGTGTCACCTGTTCTCTGCTTGGAGGGGACTCGCGGCGCCCGACCGGGCCACGAGCACACAGGGACTTTTGTACGTCGTCGCCGGGGCGGTGTCGCGGGTATGTGACTGAACTACCGCTCGATCCACGCCGGGAGTCACGTCGTCAAACCCGTCAACACAGTTGTTGACAGAGCGGGTCGCGGTGTCTAGTTTGGCGAGGGTGAACGGCTTCGTCGACGAGTCCACCGGGCAGCCCGGCAGCGCGAACGGAGCGCCGCTCCCTGCTGACACCGACGTGCTCGTCGTCGGGGCCGGCTTCGCCGGTCTGGCGCTGCTGCGCGAGTTGCGCGACCAGGGTTTCCGCACCCACGTCGTCGAGGCGGGATCCGGTATCGGTGGGACCTGGTTCTGGAACCGGTACCCCGGTGCGAGGTGCGACGTCGACAGCGCCGACTACTCGTACTCGTTCTCCGACGACCTGCAGAACGAGTGGAAGTGGAGCGAGCGGTACGCCACCCAGCCCGAGATCCTGCGGTACGTCGACCACGTCGCCGATCGGTTCGACCTGCGCCGCGACATCACACTGAACGCCAGGATGACGACGTCGACGTGGGACGACGCCGCCGGTCGGTGGGACGTCGAACTCGAGTCCGGCGAGCGGGTGCGGGCCCAGTACCTCGTGATGGCCACGGGCTGCCTCTCGACCACCAAACGGCCTTCGATTGAGGGCCTCGAGGACTTCGGGGGCCGGGTCGTCCACACCGCCGACTGGCCGGCCGAGGGTGTCGACCTCGCGGGCAAGCGGGTCGGTGTCATCGGGACCGGTTCGTCCGGGATCCAGGTCATCCCGGTCATTGCCCGCGAGGCGGAGCACCTCGTCGTCTTCCAGCGCACGCCGAACTTCAGCGTGCCGGCCCACCACCACGTCCTCACCGACGCCGACCGCCGGGCGCTGATCGCCGAGTACCCGGCCCGGCGTGATCTCGCCCGGCGGTCGCCGACCGGGCTCGCCGCGGTCGTCCCCAACAAGCAGTCGGCGCTCGAGGTCGACGCCGAGAGCCGCCGCGCGCACTACGAGCAGTGGTGGGATTCCGCGGGGTTCGGGTTCCTGCTCTCCTACTCGGATCTGCTCATCGACCCGGCGGCGAACGACACCGCGGCGGACTTCATCCGGGGCAAGATCGACGAGCGGGTCGACAACCCCTCGATCGCGGAACTGCTGAAGCCGACGGGGTACCCCTACGGCGCCAAACGGCCGTGCGTCGACACCGGCTACTACGAGACGTTCAACCGGCCGAACGTCGAGTTGGTCGACCTCGTCAGCCAGCCGCTGGTCAAGGCCGACAGCACGAGTATCCACACCACCGCCGGGGCGTACGAGCTCGACGTGCTGGTATTCGCCACCGGATTCGACGCCATGACCGGATCGTTGCTGGCACCAACGATCACCGGCCGCGACGGCAGGACGCTCCGGCAGCACTGGCAAGCCGGCCCCGCGACCTACCTGGGTCTGATGACCGAGGGGTTCCCGAACATGTTCATCGTCGCGGGTCCCGGCAGCCCGTCACTGCTGGGCAACGTACTCGTGTCGATCGAGCAGCACGTCGACTGGCTCTCGGAACTGCTCGTCCGTTCCCGTTCCGACGGGAAGACCGTCATCGAGACCACCGCGGACGCCGAACAGGGCTGGGTCGACGAGGTCAACGCCACAGCGGCCCCGACCCTCTACATGAAGGCGGCGTCCTACTACTTGGGCGCCGAGATGCCCGGCAAGCCGCGCGTCTTCATGCCCTACGCGGGAGGATTGCGCCGGTACCGCCGCCGGTGCGACGAGGTCGCGGTAAGCGGTTACCCGGGGCTCGTCCGGCACTGACCGACCGGCACGGGAGGTCAGGTGGGCGGTGCGCCACGACGGAAGTCCGGCGTCCGCCGCTCGGTGAACGCGCGGACCCCCTCCCGGCCGTCGTCGTCACCCGCGGACTCGGCGATGAGCCGGGCCTCCTCGTCGAGGTGCTCGGTGAGACTGCGGGTGTCGGCCGCGCGGACCAGCTGCCGGGTGCGGGCCAGAGCGGCCAGCGGGCCGTTCGCGAGTTGGCGTGCCACGCCGGCCACGGCGGCCGACAGGTCGACGTCGTCGACCACCCGGGCCACCAACCCCGCCTCCGCGGCCGCCTCCGCGGTGAGCGAGGCGTTGGTGAGCATGAGGTCGAGCGCGCGCTGCGGGCCCAGGGCACGGGTCAGTACCCACGACGTACCGCCGTCCGGGGAGAAGCCGATGCCCGCGTACGCCGGGCGGATGACGGTCGAGCGCGCGCACACCACGATGTCGCACACACCGAGCAGGCCCACCGCGGCGCCGGCGATCGCACCGTGCACACCGAGGACGGTCGGCACCGGGCAGGTGAGCAGTTCGCGGACCGCCACGTGCCAGCCCGACGCGAGGGCCCCCACGAACACGCCCGGGTCGGACGAGCCGGCGAACGCCGCGATGTCGCCGCCGACGCAGAAGCGCTTCCCGGCGCCGACGAGCACGACGACCCGACTCACCGCCGGCCGGTCGCGGACGGCGGTGGCGAGCTCCGACGCCAGCGTGAGATCGATGGCGTTGCCCGCAGCGGGGCGATCGAGCGTGATCGTCCAGACGTCACCATCCAGGGCCGTGGCCACCGAGGCCATCAGAGGAAGGCCCAGCCGGGCCGGCCGGCGGTGCACGCCTCGAACGCGACCGGGTCGATGGTCTGGTATACGCCGATCACGGTCTCGCCCTCACAGGTCACCCGGCAGAGGTGTTCGTCCAGGCCCCGCAAGCCGATCCGCTGGGCGGTGTCGCCGAGGTCGTACGTCTCACCCTCGGTCATGTCCGGACCGTCGTACCCGCCCTGGTGGATGTCGCCGCCCGGGGTGCCGCCGTACATCCCGCACTTCAGGAACGCGGTCTGCTGCCCGATCCGTTCGTAGTGCAACTGTTTGGTCTCACCGGTGGCGAACCGGTAGTCGACGACGCCCTCGACGAAGATCTGCGTGTCACGGTCGAACCGCAACCGCCGGGTCGGCTTCGACACGCGCGTGGCTCCCGCCCGCTCGTGACCGAACGGGTAGTAGACGCGGTCTCCCCAGAGCGTCCAGTCGGCGAACGGGACGAACGCGTTGCCGGACACCCCGACGTGCAGCCGTCCACCCAGTGACATCGCCGGCCCGCCGACCCCGCGGCCGGTACCCCAGTGGCGGTCGCGGGTGCCGAACGATCCCCCGCCCAGCTCGACCCGGGTGCCGTCGACGTCGACCCAGCCCTCGACGGTCCCGAATCCCTCGAAACCGGCGGTGACATCGCCGCGACGCCCGGGCGGGGTGCCGTGCGCCGAGTCCGACAACGGCTCCCGGAACACCTGTCGCGTGGTGTCCCGGAAGGTGAGGTCCCAGCTGATGCCCCACTCGTTGGGGTCGAGGACGTACCGCCATTCGCGCAGACCCCGTACGATGACCGGCGCGATCGGGCCGACCCGCATGTCGGCCCGGTCGACACCAAGGCGCCGGAAACTGCGCACCGTGGTGTGGCGGCCGCCGTGGTTGACGATCGCGTACGCCTCGGCCCGATCGAGGTTGGGGTAGATGCTGCCGCCGGTCGCGACCATGACCTCGCCGGTCGGGTCGTGGGCGATCATCCAGTAGCGCTCGTACGCACGCGGGTCACCGGTCCACATCACGCGGACTGGGTCGGGCGTCTGGTGGATCATGTAGTCGTCGAGCGCGGACAGCGGGAACTGCTCGGCGAAGTGATGGTCGTCGATCGACGGATCCGTCATGGCTGTGGACCTCTCGTCAGCTGGGGTCGGCGTCGACCCGGCGACGCAGGTACACGGCGATCTCGGCGCGGGCGGCGTGGCCCTCGGGTGTGGTGGGCAGTTCGGCGATGACCCGGGCGAGCATGCCGCGCAGTTCGTCGTTGCGCGCGGACACCACCGCGACGTCGAGATCGGACCCGGAGAGGGGCGCCGTCCGGAGGGCGCCGTCGACGGCGTCGCGCAGCTCGGGGCCGACGAGGGGAGCGGTGCGCGCCAGCAACGCGACGAGGCTGGCGTTGTCCTCGCTGCGGAACGCCAGCAACCGTGACCAGGAGCGGCCGACCTGCTCGAGTAGACGCCGGACGTTGGTCAGCGATTCCCGGGAGGCGACCGACAGTTCACTGTCGGCCTCGACCAGGTCGAGCAGGCGCTGTGCACCGTGCAACTGTTCGTCGATGGTCGGGTGCACCGTCACAGGCTCCGGTCGTCGATCGCGGCCAACAGGGTCGACAGCACCCGGCGGGTCGGGCGGTACGGCTCGTCGCTGCGCCCTTCGAGGAACGCGCGCAGTCCACTGACCTGCATCACGGCCGTCTTGAACGTCGAGAACGTCACCCACCACGACAGGGCGGCGTCGTCCACCTCGGTCCCGGTGACGGCGACGTACCGCGCGATCAGGTCGTCCCGCGTCCAGGTGCCCTCGATGAGGTGCTCCTTGGCGCGGAGCGGCTGGGTGACCCAGCCCAGGTCCTCCAACGGGTCCCCGAGGTGGGCGAGTTCCCAGTCGAGCAGCGAGCTGACCCGGTCACCTTCGAGCAGGATGTTGCCCGGCTTAAAGTCGGCGTGCACCAGGACAGTGCGCTGCGACGGCTGCGCATGGCGTCGCAGCCAGTCGATCGCGAGGTCCAGTTCGGGATAGGCCTCGAGCTGATCCTGGCGCAGGATCTGCTCCCAGTGCTGCAGTTCCGCCAGCGCGGCGTCGTTGCCCGGATCGGTCAGGACGCCGTCGAGGCCGAGCGTGCGCCAGTCGACGTCGTGGACCCGGGCCAGCAGGTCGCAGAACTCCTGTGCGAGCGCGCGGCGTTCGGTGACCGGTCGGTCACCGTTGACGATCCGGTAGTCGCAGGTCCCGGGCTCGCGGCGCATGATCAACGACGGACTGCCCAGCCACTCACCCGTGGCGTCCAGCCACCGGGCCTGCGGCGTCGGCAACGGGCTCGGTTCCAGGGCGCGCAGCACCTCGAACTCCACGGCGCGACTGGTGTCGACCAGGCCGCCGTCGGGATCGCTGCGCAGGATCAGCGGCTCGCGCTGCTCGCCGGCACCCGGCTCGACCAGGTCGAACACCCAGTTCTCGCGCGACCGACCGACACCGACGCGACGCAGGTCGACGATCGTGCCCGCCGAACCACCGCTCTGCGCGGCGATGAACGCCTGCAGCCGTTGGCCGACCGTGCCGACGTGGGTCACGCGGGACTCCTCGGGGTGGTGGAGGTCATGACGTCGCCCGCAGGGCTTCCCGGTGCTCGGGTGCGGCGACCGCGACGAGAGCCGCCGCCCGCTCGGCGAGGGTCCGGCCGCGGAGGTCGGCAATGCCGTACTCGGTGACGACGAAGTCCACGCCCGAACGCGGGGTGGTCACAGCGCCCGCGTGCAGCCGTCGGACGATGCGGGATTCGCGGCCGCCGAGGGCGGTGGCGGGGAGCATCACGATCGAGCGACCGCCCGGTGATCGTTGCGCGGCACGCAGGAACTCCGGCTGTCCACCGATGCCGCCCACGTAACCGGTGGCGAGCTCCTCGGCGTTGACCTGACCGGACAGGTCCACCTGCAGCGCCGAGTTCATGGCGACGAAACCCTCGATCGCGGCGAGGTCCTCGGGGCGGGTGAGGTCACTGACCGCTCGGATCTCCACCGCACTGCCGGCCACAAAGTCGTACAGGGCCTGCGAGCCGGCAGCCTCGCTGATCACCACGGAGCCGGGGTCGTTGCAGAGTGCACCGGCGGCGGCGAGATCCCACAACCAGCTGCCCACCAGGGTGGAACGCACCCGCAGCTCGCGGTTCCGGCACAGCTCCGACGCCACCACGGAGGGCAACGTGCCGACGCCGAGCTGGAGCGTCGCACCGTCGTCGGCGAGGGACGCGACCTGGGAAGCAATCCGCCGGTGGACGTCGTCGGGTGTCCCGTTCTTGATCTCCGGCACTGCGCGCGACGTCGGTACCACGGCGGCGAACTGCGACCCGTGCAACCGGGGTGCGGACGTGACGGGCAACTGATCGTTGACCTCGGCCACCACGGCCCGGGCGCGGCCGGCCAGCTCGTAGGTGTAGTCGACGGCGAACCCCAGGCTGTGGAACCCGTCGGCATCGGCGGATGACACCTGGAGCACCACCACGATCCGGTCGGGCGCGCGCAGCTCGAGCAATCGGGGGATGTCGGAGAAGTTGCAGGGGATCACGGCGACCGCGCCCTCGGCGGCAAGACGGCCTAGCGGGCCCATGGCGCCGAAGGAGACCAGTGCGAGCTCACGCGCCGCCGGCTGCCGCAGGACGTCGCTGTGCGAGAGCCCGACGAACACCTCAAGGTCCGGCACCGCGTGACCGCGCCGGACGAGGTGCTCGAGCAGCGGGGTCGGTTCGCCCGCGCCCTGGGCCACGACGACGAGATCACCGGGCCGCAGCACGTCGGTGATCCAGGCGTCGGCCTCGGACGTCGACGCGGCCGTCACAGGACCACGACCGGGTTGACGGGGCTGCCGGTGGACCCGACGAGCGGGATCGGCGCGAGCACGAACAGGAAGGTGGAACGCGAGGCGGCGGCGAGGGCCTCGGCGAGCTCGGCCAGCACGACGTTCTCGATCAGCGGAACGCCGTGCTGGTGCAGCAGGACCAGGTGCGCGGGGAACCCGGCCACCGCCGACTGCTGCTCGACGGCGTAGTTGTCGGCGCCCACCACGGCGACGTCGTGCGCGGCCAGCCAGACCGCCGCGGCCTCGGTGATGCCGGGCTCGTCGGCGAAGTAGTCGTCGGCGGTGCCGTGGGACTCGATCCACCCAGTGCGCAGCAGCACGGCGTCACCGGGCTCGATCGTCACGCCGGTCTCGCGGATGCCGTGCTCCAGTTCGTCGACGCCCACCTCGGCGCTCGGCGGCAACGGTGCCCCCGCGGCCGCGACGAGATCGACGAGCACACCGCGGGTGACGACGGGAAGCAGCTTGTCCGCACCGAGTCGCGCTGCGCCACGGGTGCTGCGCGTGGTCGACTGCGGGTGGCCGTTGTACAGCTCCTCGCCCGACCAGGCGTGCGCGAGGGCGTCGAGGTGGGTCCCGCTGTGCGTGGCGAACTGCACGGTGTCCTCGGCAAACCTGAACCCGCCGGGCGTGCGGGCGCCGAGCGCGTAGTCACCGGCGTCGCGATCCATGAACCGGGCGGGTGGGCGGCGGTGCGGCGGGCCGGGTGTCTTCGGCCCGAGCGGCTGGGCGAGGCTCAGGGTGCGACCGGTCCGCACCAGTCCGGCGGCGCGCCGGGTGATCTCGCCGGTGACCAGCTGCAGGGCGCCGGTCTCGTCGTCGTCGCCCCAGCGGCCCCAGTTGCCCGTCACGAGGCGCCCGCGTGGTGGACCGGGAGCTTGGCCGACACCAGTTCGGCGGCGGACTGTTGCAGAGTGCGTCGGACGAGTTTGCCGGTTCCGGTGCGGGGGAGGCTGTCGACGATCGAGACCACCCACGGCACCTTGTACCCGGCGATGCGGTCCTTGCAGTAGGCGACGACGTCGTCCGCCGTGAGGTCGGGGGTCCGCGCCACGACGAACGCCACGACGACCTCGTCCTTCGACGGGTGGGCAGCGCCCAGCACCACGGTCTCTGCGATCTCGGGGTGGCCGGCGAGGAAGCTCTCGACCTCGGCGGGGGACACGTTGATTCCGGACGTCTTGATCATGTCGCTGATCCGTCCCACGAACGAGACGGTGCCGTCGGGGTTGACGACCATGCGGTCACCCGTACGGAACCAACCGTCGGTGGTGAAGGCGTCGGCGTTGGCCCCGTCGTCACCGAGGTATCCGGGCATGATCCGGCCGCGCACCTGCAACTCACCGGGTGCGCCCCGAGCCAGGAGCGCGCCCGTCTCCTGATCGACCACGCGGACCTCGACACCGGTGAGTGGCTCGCCCTGCGTGGTGAGCCGGGTGTCCAGGGGCATTGCGCGGTCGGTGACGCAGCAGTTCCCGTAGGTCTCGGTGGAACCGTAGACGTTGCACATGCCATCGATTCCAAGGTCGACGATCGCACGTCGGACCTCCTCGGGACGACCGATGGTGGCGCCGGTCCGCAGGGTCTCGACGGCGCGGATGCGTTCGGCCACGGAGCCGACCAGGGCGTCGACCATCGCGGGCAGCAGGTAGGCAGCCGTGACGCGTTCGTCGGTCATGAGATCCGCCGCCGACACCGGGTCGAACTGCTCCTGCAACACGAAGCAGGCACCGTGACTCATCGCGTTCATCAGGGCGTTCGCGCAGCCGAAGCTCCAGAACAACGGCGACCCGAACCACACGCGGTCGGCCGCGGTGATGCCCATCCGCTCACCGATGTGGAACCCGTTCAGGATCAGGTCGCGGTGGCACAGCGGGACGGCCTTGGGGTTCTTGGTCGAACCCGAGGTGTAGAGCACGAACGCGGGCTCGCCGGCTCGCGCGGCCGGGACACGGGGACGCGGCTCGGCGTCGGCCGCCTGGGCAGCGAGTTCGCGCCAGGACAGAGCACCCGTGGGCACCCAATCGCCGATCACCACGACGTGACGCAGGTGCGGGAACCGGTCGCTGTGCCACGAACCGTCGGGGGCGACGCCGAACACTTCCGGCAGCAGGGTCTCGAGCTCGGCCACCAGGTCGCTGCTGCGGACCCGGTCGACCATGACCAGCACCGAGGCCGCGGAGCTGCCGAGCAGGTAGTCGATGTCGTAGGCCTTGACCCAGGTGTTGAAGGCGTCGACCCGCGCCCCGAGCGTCATCGCGCCGAACGCGACGGGGATCCACTCGGCAATGTTGGGAGCGAGCAGAGCGACCGTGTCGTCGACGCCGATCCCGAGCCCCGCGAGGACCTCGGCCGCAACGTCGGACTGCCGCGACAGTTGGGCGTACGTCCAACGGGTGGAACCTGCCACCAGGGCGTCGGAGCCCGGGGCCCGGGTGGCGGTGGCGCGCAGCAACTCGGGAAGCGTCGACGCGGACGGCACGGACGGCATGCGCGACGCTCCCTGTGGTACTCGGGTGGGGGGACCCACGGCGGTCTGATATTCAGTATCTCGAAGCAGCTTTCGGTTATCGCGAACCTAATCATGTGGGCTTGGCCTGGTCAAGGGAACCGCGTCCCCGGCCGGTGTGCCCGTCAGGCGTGGGAGTTCCGCCCGTGCCGAGCCGGGCAGGACCACCCGACCGGCGTCGTCGCACACCCGGAGGCCGACCTCCACCACATCATGACCGTCGTGGTCCGCGCGGCCGGTGACCGCACCGGACAGGTGCAACCGCCGTCCGGGGTGCGCGCTGCCCCGGTGCTCGTAGGAGTAGCTCAGCAACCGGCCGCCGGGCGGCAGCCAGTCGGTCACCACGCGCAGGAGCAGCGCCGCCTGCAGCGGCCCCTGCACCAGCAGGTCGGCGTGGTGTTCGACGTCGACCGCCCAGGCGCGGTCGTAGTGGACGCGATGGGCGTTGCCGGTCGCGGCGCTGAAGAGGAACAGCTGCGTCGGCGTCACCTCGACGGTGGCACCGGGCAGGACCAGGCCGACCTCGACCTCCTCGAACGATCGAGCGTCGCCGCCACTCACGGTCGGACCACAAAGCTCGCGTCGATCGTGGTGACGACCGTGTCGGCCCGGGTGAACCGGGTGCCGATCCGGACCAGCGCGAACGCGCCGGACCGCCCGTGCCGTGGCTCGACCGACAGCAGGGTCGACACGCCGCGGATCCGCTCGCCGGGGTACACGGCGTCGTCGACGAGCAGGGTGAGACCGGCGGCCATGACGCGAGAGCCGTCCGGCAGCGGGAGCGCGCCGATCCCGGTGGTGGTGGGGGTGCCGTCCGGGTTGAGCTGGTCCAGGTGGACCACGCCCACCGGGACGTACTGCACGAACAGGGGTGGCATCACGACGTCCCGGTGACCGTGCGCCCGGGCGACATCGGGGTCGAAGTACAACGGGTTGCGGTCCGGCACCGCGGCCGCCCAGCGCTGGAAGGCGTTCCGGTCGACGGTGCCGGTGCGGTCGTCGAACTCGACACCGACGAAGGCCAGGGTGGAGGCCCCGACCAGCGCTTCCAGATCGTTGCTCGGGGCAGCGTTCGTGGCCACGTCGTCGGCTCCTTCCGTGCTGCTGCTCCTGTGCGGGGGACCGCTCGCGCCGCGTCCGGACGGGCTCAGGTCCTGGCGAGGTCGACGGCGGCGAGCTCGGCGGCCGACGGCGACGCCAGAGCGGCGTCGCCCGCGGTCATCCCGCCGTCGACCGGGAGCACCTGGCCGGTGACGTACCGGGCGTCCTCGGAGAGCAGGAACGCGACGACCCGGGCGATGTCCTCCGGATTGCCGAACCGGCCCATCGGGGTGCGGGCGAGCACGGCCTGGCCGAATCGGGGGACGGCGAAGCCCCGCTTCGTCATGGCGGTCTCGATGTAGCCGGGACTCACGGCGTTCACGCGGATGCCGCGGGCCGCGAACTCGAGGGCGCACGCCCGGGTCAACATCGCGACGCCGCCCTTCGACGCCACGTAGGCCGCGAGGTTCGGTGCGGCGAAGTGAGCCATGACCGAGGTGGTGTTGACCACCGCCCCGCTGCGTGACGCGGCCAGTAGCGGCCGAGCGAACAGTTGCGTCATCGCCATCGTCCCGGTGAGGTTGATGTCGAGAACCCGTTGCCAGTCGGCCATCGCGAAGTCCTCGAAGGCTGCGCGGGCCGCGACCCCGGCGCAGTTGACCAGTCCGATCGCGAGATCGCCCCACTGTTCCAACTCGCCGAACACGCGCGTACGGCCGGCCGGGTCGGCGACGTCGACCTGGACGCTCCGGGCGCGGTGACCGGCGGCGGTGATGTCGTCCGCGGTGGCGCGGGCGCCGTCGCCGTCCACGTCAGCGACCAGCACGTGCGCACCCCGTTCGGCGAGCAACCGGGCGACGCCGGCGCCGATGCCCGAGGCCGCTCCGGTCACGACGACGACGTCGTGCGTGGCGTCGGCCGGCGGGGAATCCGTTGCGCTCATGGTGCTCCTGTTCGTCGTGGGACACGGCCGGACGTCGACCGCCGCGAGGAGGGCTCAGCCGCCGGAGAGGAACGGCGCGATGACGCCGGGGGAGACCCGGCAGTCGAGGAGCAGCGGGCCGTCGGGTGCGACGAGTCGTGGCGCGAGTGCTTCGAGCTCGGCGATCGAGCGGACGGTGTGGCCCTCGATCCCCAGCACGCCGGCGAGGTCGGCGAAGTCACTGGCTGGGAACGTCGCGAGGGTCTCAGGGTGACGCCGCAACCCCAGGTGGTGCCGTTCCGCCCCGTACCCGCCGTCGTTCATGACCACCACGACCACCGGGAGCTGGTGGCGGGCCAACGACTCCAGTTCACCGAGTGACATCAGCAGACCGCCGTCGCCGATGAACAGCACGGTGCAACGATCCGGGCGGGCCACGGCCGCACCGAGCGCACTGCCGAAGCCCAGCCCGATCGCGGAGAAGTCCGAGCTGAGCAGGAAGTGGTCGGGGTCCGTGACGGTGAGGTGCTGCGGGACGAAGCCGAAGAAGTTGCCGACGTCGGTGACGACCGCGCGGTCCGGCGGCAGTAGCCGGTCCAGCGCCAGGACCAGGGTGCGCGGGTCGCACGTCCACGTGGTGGAGGCGTCGTCGAACTCCGAGGCGGGGTCGTAGGTCGCGACGTCGTGGGCCAGGATGCCGTCAGCGAAGCCGACCGCTGGCAGGTCCGCGGCCGGGAGGGCGTCGAGCAGTTGCCGCGTGACGGTGCGGGCGTCACCGACGAGCGCGACGTCGGCCCAGAACGCGCGGCCGATGTGGTTGCGCTGCAGGTCGACCTGGATGAGGGGGACATCCGGCAGACCGGTTCCCGACACCGTGCTGAAGCGGTTGAGACCGGCTCCCACCACCAGCAGCAGGTCGGCCCGCTCCAGGGCGCGCCGCCCGGGCGCGGCCGAGAACGACCCGATCAGCCCGACGTCGAGCGGGTGCCCGGCGAACATGTCCTTGCCCCGCAGGCTCGTCGCGAGCGCGGCGCCCGTGCGCGCGGCTAGCTCGACCAGTTCGTCACGGGCGCCGGAGCGCCAGGCAC
>CAXUNA010000020.1:0-17373 GCA_964252095.1 uncultured Jatrophihabitans sp.
GTACGAGGGGTCGGCGAACCGCTCACGCAGGTGCTCGGCCGCCGACTCGACGCTCAGGCGGTGCTCGGCCCGGGCGCCCCGGCCACCGCGGCTGACCGGCAGCGTGCTGGGGATGGCCGGCTCGAACGGCAGCAGCAGCTCGGCGACGGCGAGGGCGTCGTCCGCGACGGCAGTGCGGACGCACACGTTTGCACGGCGTCCCACGGGAGATCCGACCGCCACGGTGGCCTCCTGGACCGGCTGGATGAGCGCCTCGATGCCCCACCGCAACCGGGGGGTGCGGCGATCCCGGACCGGTCTGGCCGATGCGGTGACGAGCCGACCCTAGCCCCCGGCGTGGCGGGCGCGGAAGAGTCTGCCCGGCGGGAGATCGCAGCGCCCGAGAGAGCCGGTGGCCGAGCGGCCGTCCACACGGGTCAGGACGCGAGTTCCTCACCGAGGTACGCGGCGCGGATGCGGTCGTCGGCCAGCAGGTCCTTGCCGGAGCCCGAGAGCACGAGTTCGCCGGTCTCCAGGACGTACCCGCGGTCGGCGAGCGCGAGCGCCTGGGCGGCGTTCTGCTCGACGAGCAGCACGGTGACGCCCTCGCTGTTGATCTGCCGGACGATCTCGAAGATCTGCGCCACGATGAGCGGAGCGAGCCCCATCGACGGCTCGTCGAGCAGCAGCAGCTTCGGCTTGCCCATGAGCGCGCGGCCGATCGCGAGCATCTGCTGCTCGCCGCCGGACAGCGTGCCGGCCTGCTGACCGAACCGCTCGCGCAGCCGCGGGAACATCTCGAGCACCCGCTGCATGAGCGCGGCGTCCGGCTTGCGGAACCGGAACGCGCCCATCTCGAGGTTCTCCTCGACGGTCATCCGCGGGAAGACGTGCCGACCCTCCGGCACGTGGCAGACGCCGAGCGAGATCAGCTCGTGCGGCGGGATGCCGTCGATGCGGGTTCCGCCGAAGGTGATGCTGCCCTCGGCCGGGCGCAGCATGCCCGACACCGTCTTCTGGGTGGTGGTCTTGCCGGCGCCGTTCGCCCCGAGCAGGGCGACGATCTCGCCCTCCCGCACGTCGAACGAGATGCCCTTGATCGCGGCGATCGCGCCGTACTTCACGACGAGGTCCTTGACGTCGAGCAGCACGTCGCCGAGCTGACGACCGGTGGCGGGCGCGGGGCCGCCCTTGGTCAGGTCGGCGCGACCCGGCTGGTTCGGCTGGTCCGGCTGGTCCGGCTGGGTCATGCTTCGTGCCTCCCGGGCGCGTCGTCGGTGGCGTCGTCGTCGGTGCCGAGGACGACACCCTCGGTCTCGATGCGCTGCAGTTCGGGCTGGTGGTGCGAGGCCAGCTCGGTCTCGGCCTCCTCGGCCGAGGTGCCGAGGTACGCCGCGACGACGACCGGGTCCCGCTGGATCTGCTCCGGCGTGCCCTCGGCGATCTTCTGGCCGAAGTTCAGCACGACGATGCGGTCGGCGACCGACATCACGAGCTTCATGTCGTGCTCGATGAGCAGCACGCCCACGCCGTCGAGGTTCACCTGCTTGATCAACGCGGCGAGGTCCCGCTTCTCGGCGGGGTTGGTGCCGGCGGCCGGTTCGTCGAGCAGGATGACGCCGGGGTCGGTGCCCAGCGCCCGGGCGATCTCCAGCCGCCGCTGCTCGCCGTAGGCGAGCGAACCCGCGAGCTCGTTGGCCCGCAGCGAGAGCCCGACCCGGTCGAGCAACGCGTACGACTTCGCGGTCGACTCCCGTTCCTCCCGCCGCTGCCAGGGCAGGCCCAGCATCGACGACACCGGGCCCGCCTTCATGCGGGTCTCGACACCGACCTTGACGTTCTCGAGCGCGGTCAGCGCCGGGAACAGCCGGATGTTCTGGAACGTGCGGGCGACGCCGAGGTGGTTGACCACGTGCGTCTTCTTGCCGATCACGCTGACCGGGGCGTCACCGCGGTGGGCGGTGAGCTCGATCGTCCCCTCCTGCGGGGTGTAGACGCCGGTGAGCGAGTTGAACAGCGAGGTCTTGCCGGCACCGTTCGGCCCGATCACGGCGAGGATCTCGCCGCGGCGCATCTGCAGGCTGACGTCGTTGAGGCTGGTGACGCCGCCGAAGCGCAGGGTCACGTTCCGGACGTCGAAGACCAGGTCGCCCGCGCCGGGCGGGGGTCCCGCGGGCGTCTGCTCCTTCTCGGTGCTGGTGGTCACCGCGCTCCCCCTCCGGCCGGGGCGCCGCCCCGGCCCTCACCCGAGGGCACCGCCTGCGCCTCGGGTCTCACCGCGTCGTCCCGGCCGGCCAGGTCGGTGTGGCCGGCGAGACCGGTCAGCTCCGCCTTGCGGCGACGAGCCGGGATGAGCCCCTGCGGCCGGAAGATCATCATGACGATGAGCACGGCACCGATCCACATCGTGCGGTCCTCGGCCGGCACCTGGTCACGCAGGAAGTCGGGCAGCCAGGTGAGGAACGCCGCGCCCGCCATCGCGCCGGGCAGCGAGCCCATGCCGCCGAACACCACGTAGGCGACGACGAGGATCGAGTTGTTCAGAACGAAGTTCTGCGGGTTGAAGTACCCGATCTGGCTGGCGAAGAAGACACCGGCCAGACCCGAGGTCGAGGCGCCGATCGCGAACGCCAGCAGCTTGATGCGCGTGGTGTTCACACCGGTGGCCTGCGCCGCGATCTCGTCCTCGCGGATCGCGGCCCACGCCCGGCCGAGGCGCGATCCCTCGAGCCGGTAGAACAGCGTGACGACGATGATCAGCAGCACCAGCAGCAGGTACCAGTACTGCAGGGGGTTGGCACCCCACTGGATGCGGACGAAACCGAGGTCGATCACCGGGTTCGGCACCCGCTTGAAGACACCACGCGGACCGTTGGTGAAGTTGCCGGGGTTGTTCACTGCAACGATCCGGATGATCTCACCGAAACCGAGCGTGACGATCGCGAGGTAGTCGCCGCGTAGTCGTAGCGTTGGAGTACCCAGGAGGACACCGGCGATCAGACACACGGCGATGGCGAACGGGATCGCCCACAGCGGCGAGAGGTGCAGCCACGACGGCGGCTGGATCGGCAACGACCCGGTCAGGTACGCCGTGGTGTACGAGCCGATCGCGTAGAACGCGATGAAGCCGAGGTCGAGCAGACCGGCCCAGCCGATGACGACGTTGAGCCCGACGGCCAGCAGCACGTACACGCCGATGTCGGTGACCAGGGCCTTCTGCCAGAACGAGGTCGCGGTCGGCGGGTAGAACAGCGCGAACGCGATGCCCACCAGCGCGAGGCTGCGCATGGTCGTCGACCGCGCCGCGGTGTGCAGCCGGTCGACGTTGACGGCGGCGTCCGAACTGCGGATGCCGTGCTCGGCCGGGCCGGAGGTCATGGCGGCGACCACGCCCGCCGCACCGAGCACGAACAGGGCGATGCACGCGCCCCAGCCGCCGGCGCCGAGGTTCGACCAGGTGCCGGTCGAGCCCGGGGCACCCGCGTCACTGGCGAGCGAGCTGATGGCGTGCAGGGTGACCAGGGCCAGCGCGACCCCGACCACGCCGACGACCGCCGCCGCCCAGCCCAGCAGCTTCTGCCGCAGGAACACGGCGCCCGCCGCGAGCAGGAAGGTCACGGCGAACAGGACGTAGCCGAGCCACGCGAGGTACTGCACCGCGATCGGTGCGAGCGCCGTGCCGAAGAAGGCGTGCCGGGTGTCGACCAGCGTCTCGTTGCGGACGCCGGGGCTGAACCAGGTCGCGGCGAAGAACGCGATCGCGCCCATGATCAGACCGAGCACGAGGATCGGCAGACCGGGCCGGAACGCGAAGATCCGCTCGACGAACTGACGGCTGTCGGCCGCTTCCCGGTGCGACAGCGCGAGGATCCCGCCGGCGAGCGCGAAGACCAGGTACCCGATGATCGCGGCGTCGAGGCCGAACGAGTGGTCGATGCCGCCGACGAAGTCGGCGACCGCGCCGTGCGAGATGTAGGCGATCACCGCGAACACCACGGCGAGCACGGCCGAGACCCAGCCGAGCACCTTGATCTCGACGATGATGCCGACCGCGAGCACGACGATCAGCAGCAGCAGCGAGATCCACCAGAGGTAGCCGAAGTACGCCTTGGCCAGCGGGGCGAGTCCGTTGGTGTTGCCGACCGCGTCGGCCACCGTGCGGAACTTGCCGTCACTCACGGCGTCGTTCCACCGCATGAGGAAGAACGATGCGATGAGGACCACGGCGCCGAGGGCCAGCGGGCGGATGCCCGGCCGGTTGACGTACGGCGCGATGACGGGCCAGTAGGTGATCGCGACCCACGCCACCGCGCCGATGACGAGGAACGGGATGACGCGGGCGTTGACCACGTGCTCGCGAAACGCGAGCCCGAAGTCGTTCTGCGAGCCGGCCTGCGTGCCGACCATCATCGCGAGGACGAGAGCGCCCGCCAGACAGGCGATCGCACGGGAGAGCCACGCGGGCATCGCGGAGAGCTTCATGCCGCACGCCCCAGACGCTCACCGAGGATGCCGGTGGGCCGGAACACCAGGATCGCCACCAGGATCACGAACGCGACGACGTCGGTCCACTGGATGCCGAACCACGCCTCACTCACCCACGGTGCGGTGGGGATAAGGGCTTCGAGGATGCCGAGCAACAGACCGCCGATCATCGCGCCGCGGATGTTGCCGATGCCGCCGAGCACCGCGGCGGCGAACGCCTTGATGCCCGGGGTGAACCCCATGTTGTAGGAGAACGCACCGAACGCCGTGGCGAACAGGAAGCCGGCGGCACCGGCGAGGGCGCCACCGATCATGAAGGTGCGGGAGATCGTCTTGTCGATGTCGATGCCCATGAGCGCCGCGGTGGGCGCGTCCTCGGCGGTCGCCCGGATGCTGCGCCCGAGCTTGGTGCCCGAGACCAGCCGGTCGAGGAACACCATCATGATCACGGCCGAGGCGATGACCACGATCTGGATGACGTTGACCTTCGCGCCGGCGATCGACACGACGGTCGCGTTGCGGTCGAAGAAGTCGGGGATCGTGTTGTTGCCCTGGCGGTTGAACATCTTGCCGAACAGCTGGGACAGCAGGAACGACGCCCCGATCGCGCTGATGAGGAACGCCAGCTTGGGCGCCCCGCGTCTGCGCAGTGGCCGGTAGGCGACCCGTTCCAGGGTCCACGCCACGATCGCGCCGGTCAGACCGCCCGCGAGCAACGCCGCGATGATGATCAGCGGCACCGCCCAGCTCGGGGTCGCGACGCCGTCGCCGACCAGGAAGTGGACGAGCAGGTAACTGCCGAACGCGCCGGACATGAACACCTCGCTGTGCGCGAAGTTGATCAGTTGCAGCACGCCGTAGACCAGGGTGTAGCCCAGCGCCACCAGCGCGTAGGCCGAGCCGCGGGTGATGCCCAGGATCAGGAACGACAAGAAGTCGGACACGTATCGCCTTTCCAGCGTCGCGGCCCACCGATGAGGGCGGACCCGTCGAGTCGCAGCGCGTCAGCGTTGCACAGTGCGGAGGCGGTCGGAAGCCCCGGGGAGCGACGGGTTGTCATCCGTCGTCCACCTCCCGGACAGCCGACGAGGACGGTGCCGCCCCGTGTTGGGGGCGGCCCCGCCCTCGTCGTCAGTACGCAGTCGGATCAGTGAGCGGTGCTCACTGCTCCTTGATGTTGCCCAGCGTCTGGATGGTGCCGTCCTTCTGCTCGAACAGGTTGATGACCTGGGACGTGGCGTCCAGCTCGCCGTTCGCCTGGAACTTCACCGTGGTGGTGATGCCCTTGAAGTCGAGCTTGCCGACCGCGTCGAACACGGTCTGACGGGTGGGCGCGCCGCTGCCGGCCGCGTCCTTGAACGCCTGGATCATCGCGTTGGTGGCGTCGAACGCCTCCGGCGAGTAGGTCGACGGGTCGGTGTTGAACGCCGCCTTGTAGGCCGTGGTGAAGTCCTTCGCGTCCGGCGCCGTGGTGGCGTCGGCACACCCGCAGGAGAAGAACCAGCCGTTGCCGGCCGCTGCCGCACCCTGGGTGAAGACCGAGGACTTGCCACCGTTGCCGGTGTACTTCTCGCCCTTGTAGGACGTCGCCGCGACGGCCTTCGCGAGCAGGGCCGCCTGGGCGTCGTACCCGCCGTAGAAGAACGCCTGCGCACCCGAGGCCGCGATGGTCTGCGCCGTGGGGCCGTAGTCCTTCGTGTCGGCGAGCACCGAGAGACGCTGGACGGTCTTGCCGCCGGCCTTGATGCCCTTCTCGACGGTGTCGGCGACACCCGAGCCGTAGTCGCTGCCGTCGTCGATGACGACGACCTTCGCGTAGCCCTTCTTGACCATGTAGTCGGCGAGCTCGGTGCCCTCGAGGGCGTCCGGCGGGACGACGCGGTGGAAGGCCTTGAAGCCCTGCGAGGTCAGCGTGTCGTTGGTGGCCGACGGGCTGATGAGCACGAGGTTCGCGGTGCCGTAGTCGGCCGCGACGGCCTTGGTGGCGCCGGAGAACGACGGGCCGACGACACCGAGGACGCCGGCGTCGCCGATGAGCGTCTGCGAGGCGGTCGGCGCCTGGTCGGGCGAACCCTGGTCGTCGGCCTTCACGAGCTCGAGCTTGAACGGCAGGTTGCCGGACTTGTTGGCCTGGTCGATCGCGAGCTGGACGCCGTTGACCTCGTTGATGCCGAGCTGCTGGTTGTCACCGGACAGCGGGCCCTCGAAACCGATCTTGTAGGTGGCGTTGCTGTTGGCGCCACCCGAGGCGCCGCCGGAGGCGAGGCCGCCGCCGCTGCCCGAGCTGCCGTTGGAGCACGCGGTGAGGGCGAGCGCCCCGACCGCACCGAGGGCCAGGATCTGCCCCACAAGTCGCTTTTGCACGAACTGGTTCTCCTTGTCTGGGACGTGCTGTGCACGGCGCCACGAGGCAACCGCGTTGATGTCCGGCGGGACACTAACCCACCTCGGACCCCCCCGAAGGGGGTCGCGGCACAAGCGCCGCGCTTCCGTGACCAAATCCTTACGTGTCGGGCCCGCCGATCTGGGTAGACCCTCCGACTGCTCCCGGGTGCGGGAGCGTCAGCTGCGCGGGGACCGGACGGCGCCGGCCGGTGCGACCACGCCCGCCCCGGTGTCGCCGCCGAGGACGACCTCCGCGACCGCCTTCATCGTGGTGCGGTTGTCCATGGCGGCCCGCTGGATCCACTTGAACGCGTCCGGTTCGGACAGTTTGTGCTCGACCATCAGCACGCCCTTGGCCCGCTCGACGAGCTTGCGGGTCTCCAGCCGCTCGGTGAGCGTCTCGACCTCGCCCTCGAGGGCCCGGATCTCCGCGAACCGCGAAGTCGCCATCTCGATCGCCGGCAGCAGGTCCCGCTTCTGGAACGGCTTGACCAGGTAGGCCATCGCGCCGGCGTCACGTGCCCGCTCGATGAGGTCGCGCTGGCTGAAGGCGGTGAGGATGACGACCGGGGCGATGCGCTCGCCCGCGATGATGCCGGCGGCGGTGATGCCGTCCATCTTCGGCATCTTGACGTCACAGATGACCAGGTCGGGCAGCAGCGCGCGGGCCTGCTCGACCGCGGCCTCGCCGTCACCGGCCTCGCCGACGACGTCGTAGCCCTCCTCGGTGAGCATCTCGCGGAGATCGAGCCGGATGAGGGCCTCGTCCTCGGCGATGAGCACCCGCGGGTCCGGCACCGCAGTTGCCCCGGGAGATGCCTTGTCCTGCTGCTGGATTGCCACGGAAACCAACGCCCCCTTGCGTTGCGCCGTCGTGGTGGACGGCGCTGGATCGACGGGGGCAACCCTATCGCCGCTAACATGACCCCCGCGTTACGCGGACGGCCACTCGGTGTGAACTCGGGCGGCGTCCGCTCACCCGCCGGGGTGATGGAATGGCAGACATGGTCGCCTCAAAAGCGACTGCCGCAAGGCGTGCGGGTTCGAATCCCGCTCCCGGCACCGGTTCCGCAGGCGTCAGGCGCCGCGCACCCGCACCATGCCTTCCTGGAGGACCGTCACCGCGTGAACCCCTTCGGCGGTGAAGATCCGCCCCTGGTTCAGCCCGCGACCGCCCGAGGCCGACGGTGACGTCGTGTCGTAGAGCACCCACTCGTCGGCCCGGAACGGCTGGTGGAACCACATCGCGTGGTCGAGCGAGGCGCCGACGACCTCGTCGCGGTCCCACGACCTGCCCTGCCGCACCAGCGACGCCTCGAGCAGGCTGAAGTCGGAGGCGAACGTCGCCACGCACACGTGCAGCAACGGGTCGTCGGGCAGCACGCCCTTCGCCTTCAGCCACAGCCGGTGTTCCTCGCGCGGTTCGCGGTCCTGCCACGGCGGGGCGAGGTAGCGCAGGTCGATCGGGTTGGGCACAGCGAGGAACCGGGGCGGCGCGTCACCCCGCGCGAGCAGTTCGGGCAGCGACGGCACCTCGTGCGGGCCGGGGACCGTCGGCATCGTCGCGCCGTGCTCGAAGCCGGGCTGCGCGAGCTGGAACGACGCCGACAGCGTGAAGATCGTCTTGCCGTGCTGCTGGGCCGCCACCCGCCGCACGCTGAACGAGCGGCCGTCGCGGACGTTCTCGACGAGGTAGAGGATCGGGCGGCTGGGGTCGCCCGGCCGGATGAAGTAGGCGTGCAGGGAGTGGACCCGCCGGTCCGGCTCGACCGTGCGACCGGCCGCGACCAACGCCTGGCCCGCGACCTGGCCGCCGAACACCCGCTGCAGCGAGGTCTCCGGGCTCGCGCCGAGGAACGCGGCGTCGTCGAGGGTCTCGATGTCCAGCAGCCGGACCAGTGCATCGAGCAACGGTTGGTCGACGATGTCGGGGTGCGCTCCCCCGGCTCCCCCGGTCACCGGTCGCGCTGGAGGACGTCGCCGATGTGGTGCAACCGGATGGTGTTGGTGGCGCCCGGTGTGGTGGGCGGGGTGCCGGCGATGATGACGACGGTGTCGCCGGGGTGCGAGACCCCGCGCTGGACCAGGCCGGAGTCGACCTGCCGCACCATCTCGTCGGTGGTCCGCACGGTCCACACCACATGGCCCTCGACGCCCCACAGCAACGCCATCTGCCGCTGCACGTTCTCGTCGGGCGTGAAGACGATGAGTCGCTGCCGCGGGTGCAGGCGGGCCATCCGCCGCCCGGTGTCACCGGTCTGGGTGAACGCCACGATCGCCGAGGCGCCCATGTTGTCGGCGATCTGCACGGCGGCGCTGGTGATCGCGCCACCGGACGTGCGGGGGTCGTGCCGCAGCGGCGCGACCCGGGTGCCGGACTCCTCGACCGACCGGATGATCCGCGACATCGTCGCGACCGCCTGGACGGGATAGGTCCCCACGCTGGTCTCGCCGGAGAGCATGACGGCGTCGGCGCCGTCGAGCACGGCGTTGGCGACATCGGACGCCTCGGCGCGGGTGGGCCGGGAGTGCGTGATCATCGACTCGAGCATCTGGGTCGCGACGATCACCGGCTTGGCGTTGTCGCGGGCGGACTGGATCAGCCGCTTCTGGATGATCGGGACCTGCTCGAGCGGCATCTCCACGCCGAGGTCGCCGCGGGCGACCATGATCGCGTCGAACGCGAGGACGATCTCCTCGAGCCGGTCGACCGCCTCGGGCTTCTCGATCTTGGCGATGACCGGCCGGTGGACCCCGACCGCGTCCATCACGTGGTGGACGAGCTTGATGTCCTCCGGCGCGCGGACGAACGACAGCGCGATGTAGTCGACGCCGAGCGCCAGGGCGAACTCGAGGTCAGCGGTGTCCTTGTCCGACATCGCCGGCACGGACACGTTGACGCCGGGCAACGACAAACCCTTGTTGTCGCTGACCTTTCCGCCTTCGGTGACGTCACAGACGACGTCGTCGCCGTCGACCTCGACCGCGACCAGACCGACGTTGCCGTCGTCGACGAGCAACCGGTCCCCGGGGCGGACGTCGTGCGCGAGTTCCTTGTACGTGGTGGACACGCGGTCGTGCGTGCCCGGCACGTCCTCGACGGTGATCCGGATGCGCTCGCCGGTCTGCCACACGACCGGGCCCTCGGCGAACCGGCCGAGCCGGATCTTCGGGCCCTGCAGGTCGGCGAGGATCGCGACGTTGCGGCCGGCGAGGTCGGCCGCCTTGCGGACCTCGCGGTAGCGACGGCCGTGCTCGGCGTGCTCGCCGTGGCTGAAGTTCAGCCGGGCCACGTCCATGCCGGCCTCGATCAACGCCCGCAACCGCTCCGGCGGATCGGTGGCCGGTCCGAGCGTGCAGACGATCTTGGCGCGACGGTTCACGGCTCCAGACTAAGGGGCGTGACCCCCGCCACCGAATCGGACACCGGCCTCGGCCCCCGAACGCGCGAGTGGCGACTTCCGGCGGTGAGTGGTCGGAAACTTCTGACCACTCACCGGGGAAAGTCGCCACTCACCGGACGTTCACCCGCCGGTCAGGTCTTCGCGGCCTCCATGACGGCCTCGTCGACGTCGCGACCCTCGGCGCGGGCGGTGGCGGTGGCCTCCAGCACGCGGCGGTAGTCGCGCGGCACCACCACGCCGAACCGGGCGACGGCGGCGGGCCAGTCGGCGAGCAGCCCCTCGGCGCGCACCGACCGGGTGACCGCGTGGTGACGTTCGACCGTCGCCCGGAGCGTGTCGGCGTGGTCGTCACGACCGCCGAGGTCACCGAGCTCGGCGAGCGGCACGACGTCGACCATCGCGGTGTTGACCCGCCGGGCGTCGAGGTCGAGCAGGAACGCGAGGCCACCGGACATGCCGGCCGCGACGTTGCGCCCGGTCGGACCGAGGATCACCGCGGTGCCACCGGTCATGTACTCGAGCGCGTGGTCACCCACGCCCTCGGCGACCGCGGTGGCGCCGGAGTTCCGCACGCAGAACCGCTCGCCGACGACGCCGGACAGGTAGAGCTCCCCCGCCGTCGCGCCGTAGCCGATGACGTTGCCGGCGATGACGTTGTCGGCAGCGGCGAACGGCGCGGTGGGGTGCGGCGCCACCGAGACGATGCCGCCGGAGAGTCCCTTGCCGACGTAGTCGTTCGCGTCCCCCGCGAGCCGCAGGGTGATGCCCCGCGGCAGGAACGCGCCGAAGCTCTGCCCGGCCGAGCCGTGGAAGTCGATCTGGATGGTGTCGCGCGGCAACCCCTCGGCGCCGTAACGACGCGTGACCAGCGATCCGAGCATCGTGCCGACGGTGCGGTTGACGTTGCGCACCGGCAGCTCGAGCGTCACCGGCGTTGCATCGAGCAACGCTCCCTCGGCCAGCTGGATGAGGGTGTTGTCGAGCGCCTCCTCCAGCCCGTGGTCCTGGTCGATCCGCTTGCGCAGCGAGGTGCCCGCGGGGAGCTCTGGCATCGACAGGATCGGGGTGAGGTCGAGGCCGTCGGCCTTCCAGTGGTCGACCGCCTTGCGGATGTCGAGAGCGTCGGCGCGGCCGGTCGCCTCGTCGAGCGAGCGGAAGCCGAGGTCGGCGAGCAACTGCCGCACCTGCTGCGCGACGAACTCGAAGAACGTCTCGACGAACTCCGGCTGACCGGTGAAACGCTCGCGCAGCACGGGGTTCTGGGTCGCGACGCCCACCGGGCAGGTGTCGAGGTGACACACCCGCATCATCACGCAACCGGAGACTACGAGCGGCGCGGTGGCGAACCCGAACTCCTCGGCGCCGAGCAGTGCCGCGACGACGACGTCACGGCCGGTCTTCATCGCGCCGTCGACCTGCACGGTGATGCGGTCGCGCAACCCGTTGAGCAGCAGGGTCTGCTGGGTCTCGGCCAGTCCGAGCTCCCACGGCATGCCCGCGTGCTTCAGCGAGGTCAGTGGCGCCGCTCCCGTGCCGCCGTCGTGGCCGGAGATGAGCACGACGTCGGCGTGCGCCTTCGCCACGCCGGCCGCGACCGTGCCCACGCCGGACTCCGCGACCAGCTTGACGTGCACCCGCGCCTGCGGGTTGGCGTTCTTGAGGTCGTGGATGAGCTGCGCGAGGTCCTCGATCGAGTAGATGTCGTGGTGCGGGGGCGGGCTGATCAGGCCCACGCCCGGTGTGGAGAACCGGGTGCGTGCGATCCACGGGTAGACCTTGTAGCCGGGCAGCTGGCCGCCCTCGCCGGGCTTGGCGCCCTGCGCCACCTTGATCTGGATGTCGTCGGCGTTGACGAGGTAGTCGCTCGTGACGCCGAACCGGCCGGACGCGACCTGCTTGACCGCCGAGCGGCGCAGGTCGCCGTTGTCGTCGGGGGTGAACCGGCGCGCGTCCTCCCCGCCCTCGCCGCAGTTGGACTTGCCGCCGATCCGGTTCATCGCGATGGCGAGGGTCTCGTGCGCCTCGGCCGAGATCGACCCGTATGACATCGCGCCGGTGGCGAACCGCTTGACGATCTCGCTGACCGGTTCGACCTCGTCGAGCGGGACGGCCGGACGGTCACCGGTGCGCAGGTCGAACAGACCCCTCACGGTGCCGCCGGCACGCGAGATCTCCTCGACCTTGGCGGTGTACTCCTCGAACAGGTCGAAGCGCCGCTGCCGGGTGGCGTGCTGCAGCAGGAACACGACCTGCGGCGTGAACAGGTGCAGCTCGCCCTCGCGGCGCCACTGGTACTCGCCACCGACCTGCAGGCGCCGGTGGGCGCGGGCGGTCGGCGAGGCGGGGTAGGCGTCGGCGTGGCGCGCGCCGCACTCGGCCGCGAGTTCGTCCAGCCCGACGCCGCCGATCTTGCTCGGCACGCCCGGGAAGTACTCGTCGACGACCTCGTGCGAGAGCCCGAGCGCCTCGAAGACCTGCGCGCCGGTGTAGGAGGCGATGGTCGAGATGCCCATCTTCGACATCACCTTGAGGACGCCCTTGGACAGCGCGCCCACGTACTTGGAGATCGCGCCCTTGGCGTGGTCGACCGGGTCGGCGCCCTCGGGCAGCGGGATGGCCCCGGTGCGCACGAGGTCGTCGATGGTCTCGAACGCCAGGTAGGGGTTGACCGCCGCGGCGCCGAACCCGATCAGCAGCGCGACGTGGTGCACCTCGCGGCAGTCGCCGGACTCCACGATCAGCCCGCACTGCGTGCGCTGGCCGGTGCGGACCAGGTGGTGGTGGACCGCTGCAGTGAGCAACAGTGACGGGATGGGCGCGTGGTCGGCGTCGCAGTCACGGTCGGACAGGATCAGGATGCGCGAACCGGCGTCGACCGCGGCCGAGGCCTCGCGGCGGGCGCGGTCGAGCGCGGCCCGCAACGCCTCGCCGCCGCCGTGCACGCGGTACCGGCCGTCGATGATGTGCGCGGCGAAACCGGGCTTGTCGCCGTCGGCGTTGACGTGCCAGATCTTCGCCAGCTCGTCGTTGTCGACGATCGGGCGCGGCAGCACCAGCTGCCGGCACGACGCCGGACCCGGCGCGAGCAGGTTCTGCTCCGGGCCGACCGTGGCCGACACCGAGGTGACGAGCTCCTCGCGGATGGCGTCGAGCGGCGGGTTCGTGACCTGCGCGAACAGTTCGACGAAGTAGTCGTAGAGCGGGCGTGGCCGCTGCGACAGCGGAGCGATCGGGGTGTCGGTGCCCATCGAACCCAGCGGTTCCATGCCGGTCGACGCCATCGGCTCCAGCAGCAGCCGCAGCTCCTCCTCGGTGTAGCCGAAGACCTGCTGGCGGCGGGTGACCGACTCGTGGCTGAACACGACGTGCTCGCGCGGCGGGAGGTCGGCGAGCTCCACCAGACCGGCGTGCAGCCACTCCCCGTAGGGCTGCTGCGCGGCGAGGTGGGCCTTGACGTCGTCGTCGGAGGCGATGAGACCCCGGGCCGTGTCGACGAGGAACATCCGGCCGGGCTGCAGCCGCCCCTTGGCCACCACCTGCGACGGCGCGATGTCGAGCACGCCGGCCTCGGAGGCCAGCACGACCATGTCGTCGGAGGTACGCCACCAGCGGCCCGGGCGCAGCCCGTTGCGGTCGAGGACGGCGCCGATGATCGTGCCGTCGGTGAACGTCACGCAGGCCGGGCCGTCCCACGGCTCCATCATCGAGGAGTGGAACTCGTAGAACTCGCGGCGCCGCTGGTCCATGACGCCCTCGGCGTGCTGCCACGCCTCGGGGACCATCATCAGCACCGCGTGCGGGAGTGAGCGGCCGCCGAGGTGCAGCAGCTCGAGCACCTCGTCGAACGTCGCGGAGTCGCTCGCCTCGTCGGTACAGATGGGGAACAGCCGCGAGAGACCCGTGGCCGGGTCGTCGTCGTTGAGCAGCAGGTCGCTGTGCAGCTGCGACTCGCGGGTGCGCATCCAGTTGCGGTTGCCGCGGATGGTGTTGATCTCGCCGTTGTGCGCGATCAACCGGAACGGGTGCGCGAGCGGCCAGCTCGGGAACGTGTTCGTGGAGAACCGGCTGTGCACGAGCGCGATGGCGGTGGCGTAACGCTCGTCGCGCAGGTCGCCGTAGAACGTCGCCAGCTGGGCGGTGGTGAGCATCCCCTTGTAGACCAGGGTGCGCGCCGAGAGCGACGGGAAGTACAGCTGCGCACCGGCGTCGCCGGCGTCGCGACGTTCCTTGATCTCGCGCTCGGCGACCTTGCGGGTACAGAACGCCCGGCGCTCCAGCTCCATCACCGGGTCGTTGCCGCGGGAACCGCCGGTGCCGCGCCCGAGGAAGACCTGCTCGAAGACCGGCATCACCGACACCGCGAGCGATCCGAGGCCCGCAGGGTCGACCGGGACCCGGCGCCACCCGAGCACGGTGAGGCCCTCGTCGACCGCCGTGGCCTCGACGACGGCCTTGACGCTCGCGCGGGCGTCGTCGTCGGTGGGCAGGAACGCGGTCCCGACGGCGTAGGCGCCCTCGGCCGGCAGGTCGAAGTCGACGACCTCGCGCAGCAGGGCGTCGGGGATGTTCGTGGTGATGCCGGCGCCGTCACCGGACGACGACTCGGCGCCCGCGGCACCGCGGTGGTCGAGGTTGTGCAGCGCGGTGAGCGCGCGCCGGACGGTGCCGTGCGTGCGACGCCCGTGCAGGTCGGCGAGGAACGCGACACCGCAGGAGTCCTGCTCGGTCGCGGGGTCGTACAGACCGGACGGGCCGGGTTGGGCGGAGAACTGGTGCGGCACGCGGAACCCCCCGGTGACATGACTGCTGGGCAGAGGCTGCGGAGACGGGACGGCGGCGGCCCGGGGACTGGCGCGAAGGTTACCGGTTGGTTTCCCGGGTGCCGTCGGCGTTCGTGACACTCGCCTCGTCGTCGGGATCGGCCGGCGCGGGCGGTGCGTCGTCGTCAGTGTCCCCCACGGCGGCAACCGGTTCCGCGTCCGGCTCGACCGCCGGCCCGCCGTCCGGCCCGGAGACCCGGCCATCGCGGTACATCGACTCCTCGCGCGGCCCGCGGTGGGTGACGAACCACGCCAGGCCGAGGAGGAACACCACGATGCAGGTCCAGATGTTCAGGCGCAGGCCGAGGATGTGGTTCGCGGTGTCGGTGCGCAGCGCCTCGATCCAGATCCGGCCGGTCGTGTAGCCCATGACGTAGAGGGCCATGACGCGCCCGTTGCCCAGCCGGAACCGCCGGTCGGCCCAGATCAGCACGAAACCGAGCGCGATGTCCCAGATCAGCTCGTAGAGGAACGTCGGCTGGTAGTGCCCGAGCACCGGCCCGGCCCGGCCCGTGGCGAGGTCCATGGAGCGGATCGTGAGGCCCCACGGCTGCGTCGTCACCCCGCCGTAGAGCTCGTTGTTGAACCAGTTGCCGAGCCGGCCGATGCCCTGCGCGAACACCACGCCGGGCACGACGGCGTCGGCGAACGGGGGCAGCCGGATGCCGTGCCGGCGGCAGCCGATCCAGGCGCCGAGGGTGCCGAGCGCGATGGCGCCCCAGATCCCCAGGCCGCCGTCCCAGATCTTCACGGCGTCGATCGGACTGGTGCCCGGCCGGCCGAGGAAGTAGAGCTCGGGGTCGGTCAGGACGTGGTAGAGCCGCCCGCCGACGATCCCCAGGACGACCGCCCAGCCGGCGACGTCGAGGACCTCCTCGCGCGCGCCGCCGCGGGCGGCCCAGCGGCGCATGCCGAGCCAGAGGGCGACGACGATCCCCGCGATGATGCACAGCGCGTAGAAACGCAGCGGGAGCGGCCCGAGGAACACCGCGCTGCGCGTCGGGCTGGGCAGGTAGGCCAGGGACACGTCCGAGGACGGTACTGGTCGGTCGCTGCGGAAGACCCCGCAGCGGTGGGTAGACCGCGCCTCGTGCGTCGCCGCCTGCTCCCCCTGCTGCCCGCGGTCCTCGCGGCGCTGATCGCCGGGCTGTTCATCGCGCACGACGCCACCTGGTCGATCCTGGTGGGCATCGCGGTGGGGATCGTCGCGGTCGTCGCGGCGGTCGCGGTGGCGAACGGCCGGTTCGGCACCGTCCTCGCGTTCGCCGGCGCCGTCGTGCTCGCGATCGCGACGGCCGCCGCCGTGTCCGGGCTGTGGCTCGGTGCCGTGGGCCGGCAGGAGACCGTGACGATCAGCCACGTGCGCACGCACGACGGCGGCAAGGGCGTCGGCCGCGGCGACGACTACACGCGGCGCCGCGCCGACGGCTCGGAGGTGGCCGGGCCGTTGCGGACCTTCCGGCCGGGGTCGCGCCACGTCGGTGACCGGCTCGAGGTCGTCGACGACCCGACCGGTCTCGTCCGCTTCCCGACGCTCGTGGGCAACCCGCACCACGCCGACGACCGGGTCGGCGGACCGCTCGCGATGGCGGCCGCCCTGGGCCTGCTGGCGTTCGTGCGACTGAGCCGGGGACTGCCGCCACCGCCGGGCGGGCCGCACCTGGCGAACATCGGGGTCGCGGAGCTGCAACAGCGGCTCGCGGCCGAGGAACGTGACCCGGGCGGATCCGGCCCTCCTCGGTAGCGTCGGCGGTGTGAGTTCCGCCCGCGCCGTCCAGATCCGCCGCCACGGAGGGCCCCAGGTCCTCGAGGTGCACGACGTCGAGGTGGGCGAACCAGGCCCCGGGGAGCTCGCGGTCGAGGTCGCCGCGGGCGGCGTCAACTTCATCGACGTGTACTTCCGGGAGGGCCGGTACCCGCGGCCGCTGCCGTTCGTGCCGGGCCAGGAGGGGGCGGGCGTCGTCACCGCCCTCGGTGCGGACGTCACGGGCTTCGCGGTCGGCGACACCGTCGCCTGGGCCGACGGCAGCAGCGGCAGCCACGCCGCGTGCACCCTGGTGGCGGCCGCGCAGGCCGTGCCGGTCCCGCCGGATCTCGACGCCTCACTCGCCGCCGCCGCGATGCTGCAGGGGATGACCGCGCACTACCTCGTCACGTCCACCTTCCCGGTCGGCCCGGGCGACGTCGCCCTCGTGCACGCCGCGGCCGGTGGGGTGGGGCAGTTGCTGGTCCAGCTGCTGAAAGCCCGCGGCGCGCTGGTGATCGCGACGGTCTCGACCGGGGCCAAGGCGGAGATCGCC
>CAXUNA010000021.1:0-1887 GCA_964252095.1 uncultured Jatrophihabitans sp.
CCGGGCCGAGCTGCTGCGCCACGACGCCGTCGTCGTCGCCGCGGCACTCTGGCGTGACTTCGGCCGCGACACCGACGACAGTTGCGTCGTGGTGGTGCGACCGGGGGTGGCGGCGTGAACGCGCGCGACGAGCCGTTCGTGCTGCTGGACCTGCAGGTCGGCGAGGACGCGACCGCCGTGCGGCACGTCGTGGGCCGGGCGGCGCACGGGCTCGGACTCGGTGACCACAACGCCACCCGGCTCGGCACGGCGGTGTCCGAGATCGGCCGGGTCGCGGCGAGGCTCGGCTCCGCGCGGGTCGTCCTGGAGGCCGCGCCGGACCCGGCGGCCGAGGGCTCGTCGCTGCGGGTGCGGTTCACCTTCGACGACGACGCCGACGGCGCCTGGCGGCGGACGTTGGAGCAGGACGGCGGGCTCGCGCGCGCGCTGGGGCGGCTCGTCGACGAGTTCGTCGTGACCCCCGACGGCGTCACGGTCACCAAGGACGGTGGCGCCGCGTTGTCGGTGCTCGAGCTCACCGAGCTGCGGCACCGGTTGCTCGCGGACCGGCCGGGTGACCTGCGCACCGTGTTGGAGAGCCAGAACGCCGAACTGCTCGGTGCGCTCGGCACGCTCATCGAACGCGAGAGCGAACTGGTGCGGCTCAACGACGAACTCGAGCAGACCAACCGCGGCGTCGTCGCGCTCTACGCCGAGCTCGAGCACCGCGCGGCCCAGGTGCGGACCGCCCAGCGCGGGGTGTTCGTCGAACTGGAGCGGGCGCTGCGTCCGACGCCGTTGCTGGTGCCGGGCCTCGAGCTCGACGTGCGGTACCTGCCGGCGCAGGTCAACTCCCCCACCGGCGGCGACCTCTACGACTGGGTCGTGCTGCCGGACGGCGCGCTGCACGTGGCGGTGGTCGACGTGCTCGGGCACGGGGTCACCAGCACCCGCGACGCCCTGCGCGTCACCCACACCCTGCGCACCCTCGTCCAGGAGGGCTACGCGCTCGCCGACGTGCTCGCCCGGGCCGACGCGCTGCTGCAGCTGCCGGCCCGGCCGCTCTACGCGACCGCGCTGGTGGTCCGCCTCGACACCGCCGCCGGCCGGCTGGAGATCGCCGGTGCCGGGCACCCGCCGGCGCTGCTCACGGCCGCGGACGGGTCGGTGCGGTACCTCGAGGCACCCGGGCGCCCGCTGGGGTACCCCGGCGCCGGCAGCACCGGGTCGATCGCGCTCGACCTCGAACCGGGCGACTGCCTGCTGCTCTACACCGACGGCCTGGTCGAGGTCCGGCACGACATCGTCGAGGGCCTCGCGACCCTGGAGACGGCCGCGGTCAAGGCGTCGTCGATGGCGCTGCCGCAGCTGCTGGACACCGTGCTCGGCGCCTGCCTGCAGGGCGACACCCTGCGGGACGACACCCTGCTGCTGGGACTGCGCCGCTACGGCGCCGACGAGTCGTCGCCACGCGAGGCGCTCGGGGTCACGTTGCCGCCGACGGTGGAGGCGTCGGGCCTCGCCCGGCAGTACCTGCTGGAGAACGCGGCGGATCTCGCGAGCGGCGTGGTCGACGACGCGCTGGTGATGATGTCGGAGCTGGTCGGCAACGCCGTGCGGCACGGCGGCGCGCCGGTCCGGCTCACGCTGACGCACGTCGACTCCGGCATCCGGGTCGAGGTGTACGACGGCGGCCCGGTGTTCGAGCACGACGCCACCGCCCTGCCCAGCCTCACGCCGAGCTCCGGGCGCGGCCTGTTCCTGGTCCAGGCGCTGTCCCGGTCCTGGGGCGTCGTCCCCGGGGACGAGGACACCGGCGGCAAGACGGTGTGGTTCGAGATCTGACCGGGGACGAGGAAGGGCGGAAACCCTCGTTGTCACAAGGGTTTACCCCCGCCCCCCGCGCCG
>CAXUNA010000021.1:1897-16626 GCA_964252095.1 uncultured Jatrophihabitans sp.
CGGGGGGGGGCTGCGGCGGGCCCCCCCCGGGTCCCCCCCGCGGGGCCCCCCCCCGCCCGAGGCGACGGCCTCAGATCCCTGCGGCCTCCAGGTCCTGAACGGCCTCGACGGCCGTGGTCGGACGCTCGTCGGCCGGTGCGGGCGCGGCGGGCGGGGCCGTGCGCGGTGCCCGCATCGTCGTGGCGATCAGCACGCAGAGCGCGAGCAGACCGGCGGCCACCCAGAACGCGGTGTCCGCGCCGTGGGCGAAGGCGGACGCCGGGTTCGACCCGTGGGCCGCGGCGCCGAAGACCGTGACGAGCACCGAGAGACCGAGCGCGCCACCGACCTGCTGGGTGACGTTGACCAGCCCGGACGCCGCACCGGCGTCGGCCGGCTCGACGTTGAACAGCGCCGCGCCGGTGAGCGGCACGAACGCCGTGCCGTTGCCCAGGCCGAACAGCAGCAGCGGGACCAGCAGCGACAGGTAGCCGCTGTCGGGGTGCAGCTGCGTGAGGCCGAGCACGCCCAACGTCGACAGCGAGACCCCGACGACCATCGGCACCCGCATCCCGAAGCGCGGGGTCCAGATCCGGGCCGAGAGCTGCGAGCCGAGGAACACCATCACGGTGAGCGGCAGGAACGCGAGGCCCGCCATGATCGGCGAGTACGCGAGGACGTCCTGCAGGAACTGCGTGAGGAAGAAGAAGATCCCCATCATCGCGGCGACGAGCAGCATCCGGGCGACGTAGGCGCTGACCCGGGTCCGGTCGGCGAACAGCCGCAGCGGTGTGATCGGCACGGCCACGCGCGTCTCCTGGAAGACGAACCCGGCGATGAGCACGACACCCGCGACGAACGCGACGATCGTGCGCGGGTCGGCCCAGCCGTCCGAGGCGGCGTTGATGAAGCCGTAGACGACCGCCGCCATCCCGAAGGTGGACGTGAGGGCGCCGGGGATGTCGACGTGGCCGCGGGTGCGGGTGGTCTCGGGCAGGGCGGAGCTCGCGACGACGAGCAGGACCAGGCCGATCGGGACGTTCACGAAGAAGACCCACCGCCAGGACAGCCACTCGGTGAGCACGCCGCCGGCGATGAGGCCGAGGCCGGCGCCGCCGATGGAGGCGGCGGTGTAGAGCCCGAGGGCGCGGGTGCGCTCGGCCGGGCCCGGGAAGGTGATGGTGAGCAGCGCGAGCGCGGACGGCGCGGCGAACGCGGCACCGATGCCCTGCACGGCGCGGGCGGCGAGCAGCAGCCCGCCGTTCTCGGCGAAGCCACCCGCGGCGGACGCGACGGTGAACAGGGCGAGGCCCGCGAGGAACACCCGGCGGCGACCGAACAGGTCACCGGCGCGGGCGCCGAGCAGCAGCAGGCCACCGAAGGTGAGGCCGTAGGCGTTGACCACCCACGACAGCGACGTCGAGGAGAAGTCGAGGGCGCGCTGCATGTCGGGCAGCGCGATGTTCACGATGCTGACGTCGAGCACGACCATCAGCTGGGCGACGAGGATGACCCCGAGCGCGGCCCTCGGGCCGGTCGGGCGGAAGCGGCTGAACCGTGCGGAGCCGGTCGGGCTCGGGGCGGCGGGAGCGAGTGGCACGAGTGCTCTCCAACGTGGATGATGGTGGAACCGGAGCTTGCCTCCGGAACAATACGGAGGCTGCCTCCGGTTGTGCAAGTCGAATTCGACGAACGAGGATGTGGGTGTGAGCAGCCAGACAGCCGAGCCGGCGGTGGTCGCCGGCAAGCCGATGCGCGCCGACGCCCGCCGCAACTACGACTCGCTCATCGAGAACGCCGCCGAGGTCTTCGGCGAGCAGGGCGTGGAATCGGCGTCGCTCGAGGAGATCGCGAAGCGCGCCGGAGTCGGCATCGGCACGCTCTACCGGCACTTCCCGGCCCGCGCGAACCTCATCCTCGCCGTCTACGAGCGCGAGGTGCGGCTGGTCTGCGACGCCGCGCCCGTCCTGCTCGCGGCCCACCCCGGCGCACCGGACAAGGCGCTCTCCGAGTGGATGCAGCGCTTCGTCGAGTACGTCTCGGCCAAGCGCGGCCTGGCAGCGTCACTGCGCGCGCAGGGTCTGGTCGGCAGCGACCACTTCACCGAACTGCAGCTGCAGATGCGCCGCGCGCTCGGCACGCTGGTCGAGGCCGCGTCGACGGAGGGCTACATCCGCTCCGACGTCGACGTCGCCGACCTGCTCCGCGCCGTCGGCGGCGTCTGCATGGCCACCGACGACGGCTGGCAGGACCGCACCCGCCGGATCATCGCCCTGCTGCTCGACGGCCTGAAGTTCGGCGCGCCCAACCCGAGGTAGCGCGCGTGGCTCAGGGGGTCAGTTCAGGCCGGCGTAGCTGTGCAGGCCCGCGATCACGATGTTGACGACGAAGAAGTTGAAGGTCATCGCGCCGAAGCCGAGGATGTTGATCCAGGCGGCGGTGCGGCCGCGCCAGCCGGCGGTGGCGCGGGCGTGCAGGTACGCCGCGTAGATCACCCAGGCGATGAACGCCCAGGTCTCCTTGGGGTCCCAGCCCCAGTACCGGCCCCAGGCCGCCTCGGCCCAGATCGCGCCGGCGATGACCCCGAACGTGTACAGCGGGAACGCGAACGCCACGATCCGGTAGGCGACCTTGTCCAGCGTCGCGGCGGCGGGCAGCCGCGAGCCGAACCGCGTCACGACGCCGAACTCCACCGGGCCGTCGGTCTGCTCGGTGGCGGCGACCTTGCGGTCCGATCGCTGGCGCAGCAGGTAGAGGATCGTCACGACGGCCGAGGTCATCAGCAGGCCCTCGGCACAGGCCACCGACGAGACGTGGATGGCGAGCCAGTAGGACTGCAACGCCGGCACGAGCGTCTGCGCGCGGGCGTAGAGCACGGTGCCCGCGAGGAACATGACGATCAGCACCGGGAACATCACGAACGCGCCCAGGTACCGGATCTGTGGGGCCTTGATCAGCGCGGTGAGGAACGCCAGCACGGCCAGCAGGCCGACCACCGACGAGAACTCGTACATGTTGCCCCACGGCACGCGGTCGACCGCCCAGCCGCGGGTGATCACCGAGGACAGGTGGACGAGGGCGCCGATCGCCAGCAGGACGACGGCGGTCCGGCCGATCCGGTCACCGGCGTTGCGGCTGCGCTCGCCGGTGGTGTCAACGATCCGCGCGGTAGGCGTGGTCGCCGCCGGCACCGCGCCGCCCGACCCGCCGGCACCGACGGTCGCGAGCGACTTCGCCGGCACGGCGACGGCGTTCTTCGCCACCATGCCGCGGCGCCCGAACGCGTACTCGGCCGTGAAGGCCACCATCGTCAGCGCGTACGTCGCGACCGTCGCCTTGAACAGGTCGTCGGAGACGCCTGCGAGGGTCTCGCTCACCGCCATGGGTGTCAGCTCCTGCCGGTCGTGGCGTCGGACAACCGGTGGTCGTCGACGGGTGGTTCGGGGTCGTGCTCTGACGTGTCCTGGCCGGGTGGACCGAGGTCCGCGCGGAGCTTCTCGACGAGCCCGGCGAACTCCTCGCCGAAGTTCCCCGAGTCGCTGCGGGCCAGTCCACCCACCGTCACCAGGGTAGGTCCTCCGGCCTTCGAGGTGACGCGGACCCAGACCCGTCGCCGCCGTACCGCGAGCGAGCCGATGAGGCCCGCCACCATGGCCACGGCCGCGATCAGCAACCAGCCCTGCGTGGGGTCGTGCGACACCTGCAGCGCGACCCACTGCTTGTAGCCGTCGAACTCCACGGTGACGCCGTTCGCGTACGTCGCGGTCTGGCCGACCCGCAGGTCGTCCTGGCCGAGCTGGGTCATCTTCGAGGTGTCGATCGAGTACACCGACTTCGCGACGCCGTCGCGGTCGTTGAGGTCGCCCTCGAAGACCTGCACGCCGAGCACCGGGTCGTCGGCCTGGGGCGCGACCGACGTGACGTTGCCCTGGTCGTTGATCTCCGGTGTCGGCGCGAAGATGGCCCGGATGCCGATGTCGGTGCGCGCCGCGCTGCTGCCGATGTCGTGCTTGTCCGACAGCGCGAACACGCCCTGCGAGAGGTACGTCGCGCTGTCCTGCGGGATGAACGGCGCCTGGGTCTGCGTGTACGTGCGCCCGCTGGGCAACCGCACCGTGACGACCGGGGTGAACCCGTGCGAGATGAGGTACAGCCGGTCGCCACCGAGCCGCAGCGGGTGGTTCACGCGCAGTTCGTCGGTACGGGCGGCGCCGTCGGTGCCGTCGGCCGCGACCGGGTAGTACGAGATGTTCGACGAGAACGAGGTCGGCTCGCCGGTGTCGAGGTACTTGGCCTCGAAGTCGTTGACCTTCACGCAGAACGGCGCCGGGGAGACCCCGCCGTCGGCGGCGATACGACCCGGACGCCAGTTGTCGTAGGCGGTCGCGCTGTTGCAGAACGATTCGCCCTCGGTCTGCAGGATCGAACCCTCGTAGTGGAACAGCCGGCCGACCGCGATGAGCACCAGCGCCACGAGCAGCGCGACGTGGAAGACGATGTTGCCGCTCTCGCGGCTGTACCCCTTCTCCGCGCTGACGGTGACCGCGCCGGTCGTCTCCTCGCGGACCACGGTGCGCCAGCGGCGACCGAGGGCGCGACGCGCGCTCGCGGCGACCTGGTCCGCGGCACCCGCCGCGGCGAACGACGCCGACTCCGGCAACCGGGTCAGATGTTTCGGCGCCGGCAGGGGTTTCGCGCGCAGGCCCCTGACGTGGACCCGGATGCGCGGGACGAGACACCCGATCAGCGAGACGAACAGCAGCAGGTAGATCGCCGAGAACCAGACCGAGCCGAACACGTCGAAGAACCCGAGCGTGTCGAGCAACCGGCCCCACGCACCGTGGGTGGCGAGGTAGTCGGAGACGTTGGTCGGGTTGAGATTGCGCTGCGGCAGCAACGACCCCGGCACCGACGCCACGGCGAGCAGGAACAGCAGCACCAGGGCGGTGCGCATGCTGATCAGCTTGCGCCAGCCCTTGCGGGTCCAGAACACCGCCCGCCGCAGGGGTTTCGTGTCGCTCATATCTCGATGCCACCGGTCCCGAACTCGGACTGCAGCCACGTCACCAACGAGTCCCACACCCCGGTGACGAGCAGGACGCCGATGACGACGAGCAGGCCGCCGCCGATCCGCGTGACCGTTCCCCCGTGGCGGCGCAGGAACGCCACCGCGCCGGTCGCCCAGCCGACGCCGAGCGCGATGAGCAGGAACGGCACGCCCATCCCGAGGCAGTACGCCGCGGCGAGCACCGCGCCGCGGCCGGCGCTCGACTCGCTCACCGACAGGGTCGCGACCACCGTCAGGGTCGGGGTGAGGCAGGGCGTCCAGCCCAGACCGAACGTTGCACCGAGCAACGGCGCGCCCAGCAACCCGGCGCGCGGGAGCCGGTGGATCTTCAGTTCGCGCTGCAACGGTCGGAACGCGCCGAGGAACACCAGGCCGAGCAGGATCGTGATCGCACCGGCGATCCGTTCGAGGAGCAGCCGGTGTTCCTGGATCAGGCTGCCGAGCTGACCGAACAGCGCGCCGATCGCGACGTAGACGACGGTGTAGCCGAGGACGAACAGTGCGGCACCGGCCGCCATCCGACGCAGCGGGACGCGGGGCGGGGCGAGCAGGGTGGTCGTGCCGCCACCGCCCGCTGCGGTGCCCGTGGTCGCGGTGGTCGCCGCCCGGCTGCCCGGCGCGTCACCGGACAGTGACGTCACGTACGAGAGGTAACCCGGTACGAGCGGCAGCACGCAGGGCGAGAGGAAACCGACGATCCCGACCAGCAGGCTGACCCCGATCGCGAGCAGCAGCGGACCGTCGGAGACGACGTGGCCCAGGCTGGTCGCCGCCAGGGTCCCGGCGGGCGAGGTCACGTCGGGTCAGCTCTCGGCGACGAGCGTGGCGATCGCGGGCTTGAGCTGCGACGGCTGGACGATGCCGAGGTAGGCCGCGGCCACCCGGCCCTGCTTGTCGACCAGCACGGTCTGCGGCATGCCGACCCCCACCGGGAGCTTGCCGAGCTGCAGTGCGACCTTGATCGGCTGGTCGTAGACGATCGGGTAGGTGATCCGGTTGTCCTCGACGAACGACTGCGCCTTGCTGCGGTCGTCCTTGACGTCGAACCCGACGAACTGCACGCCCTGCGCCTTGGTCTCGAGGTACACCTGCTGGAACTGGGGCGTCTCGACCTGGCACGGGTCGCACCACTGCCCCCAGAGGTTGATCACGACGACCTTGCCGGCGTCAGCGGTCAGCGAGTAGTCGCCCTTGCCGTCGAGCAGTTCCCCGGTGACCTGGCCCGGCTTCTTGCGGTCGGCCGGCGCGATGACCTGCCCCTTGGGGGTGGCGTCGGTGTACCGGAACTGGGTCCCGGCGGTCTGGTCGACCGCGTCCTTGCTCGCGGTGCAGCCCGAGGCCGCCAGCGCGAGGACGCCGACCGCGGCTGCGACCGCGACACGACCCCTCATTCCGAACGTGTTCATCGCCGTCCAGTGTGCACCGTGGTATCCGTCGCCCGAACGCCCACCTCAGCGTCTGTGAACCGCGTGGGCGCGAGCCGGGTGGTGCGGGTCAGGGCGGGGTCAGGGCAGCGTGGGGACCGCGCTGCAGTTCGACGTGACGGGCTTGCCGAGGAACCGGTCGACCACCCACTGCTGGGCCGCTGCGGAGTCGGTCACCGCGGGGCCGAGGTGGTTCGCGCCGGAGCCGAACGTGGGCAGGTACTGCCGCACCGGGACGTAGGTGACGTTCGCCCCGCGCGAGCACCAGTCGGTGGCCAGCTGCTTGACCTGCGAGTGGGCGACGAAGTCGTCGAGCGTGCCGGTCGAGACCCGTACGGGCACGGCGGGAGCGACGCGGCCGATCCGCTGCGCGTCGACGATCGCCTGGGCCGTCGGGTCGGCTGCGATGACCTGGCTGAGCGACTTCCCCGACGTCGTCCACTGCGACGTGGACGCGAAGGCGTACCGGAAGATCGCGTCCGGGGTGCAGGCCTGCTCGAGGTCCGTCAGCGCGGTACGGCCGGTGGCCGACACGTTCGCGTCGAGGATCGGCCGTAGCGCGGGGTACGCCTGCGCGAACCCGTTGACCGCCCACCCGATCGCCCCGACCAACGCGGTGCCGTCGATGCCCTTCAGCACCACCGAGAGGTCGGCCGGGGGTGCGCCGGCGTAGCTGCCGACGAGCGGGACGTCCGGGGCGTACGAGTGCTGCAGCTCCGCGGCCGACGCCGACGCCCCGCCGCCCTGCGAGTAGCCGTACGTCGCGACCTTGCTCGCCGCCGTGAGCGACGTGCCGGGCAGCTTCCGCGCGGCCCGGGCGGCGTCGAGCACCGCGCGGCCCTCGTCGAGCCGGTTGACGTACGTGTGCAGGCGGTCGGTGGTGCCGAGCCCCACGTAGTCCGTGACGACCACCGCGATGCCCTTGGCGAGCAGCTCGTAGATGAAGGGGATCTCGTAGCTGAGCTGCACCGTGCTCGGTGTGACCGTGAGCGGGTGGGTGAGCCCGTAGGACGGCGAGCACTGGTCGCCCTGGCCCTGCGTCCCCTCCGCGAGGCTGACCAGGGGGCGCGCACCGCCCGCGGCCCAGGTCGCCGTGGGCTCGAGGTAGGTGCCGGTGACCGCGACGGCGTGGCCCGCGGAATCGGTCGACTTGTACATCAGCAGCGTCGCCCGGGCGGGCAACGGACCGGACAGGCCCGGCAGGGACAGCGACACCGCGAGGGTGGTCGGCCGGCTGCGCACGATCGCGCCGTTCGCGTGCGGGAGCGTCTCCGGTGGGTCGTAGAAGGCGGGGATCGTCACCCCGCCCGACACCTCGGCCGACGCGGCGGGTGCGGTGGCGACCACCAGCCCGAGCGCGAGGGTGCCGACGGCGAGTGACGCCGTCACGGTCCGGGCGGTGCTCCACCAGGTCGGGATCATCGTCGATCTCCCCGTCGTCGCGGGGGCGCAGGTGTTACCCCCGGTACCAGGCACCCTGGCACCGGCGCGGCGGCCGCGCAAGACCTGGCCGGTCGGCCGGGTTCGCCCCGACCTCCGCCGGGCAGACTCGTGACCCACGACACAGTCCGGTCGACGACGAGAGGGCATCCCATGAGCGCACCCACCACCACCGACAAGGCCGACCGGGTCGCCGCGGCGGCCGACGCCGTCGTGCAGCGGATCGTCACCGGGGAGCCACGGGTGCCCGGTGTCGTCGCCGGCGTGACCGACGGGACCGGCACGGTCTACCTGGGCGCCGCGGGCGTCCGCGACCTCGGCACCGGCGTCCCACTGCAGACCGACGACGTGTTCGCGATCTTCTCCACCACCAAGGCGATCACCGGCACCACGGCCCTGCAGCTGGTCGAGCAGGGCGACCTCGACCTCGACGCCCCCGCCTCGGAGTACGTCCCCGCGCTCGGCGAGGTGCAGGTGCTCGACGGCTTCGACGACGACGGGGAACCCGTCCTCCGGGCGCCGAGGAGCGCGGTGACCACCCGGCAGTTGCTGCTGCACACCGCGGGTTTCGGCTACGACTTCTTCAACGAGAGCTACCACCGGTTGGCCACGGAGCACGGGCAGCCCAGCATCGTCAGCGCGACCCGGCAGGCGCTGCAGAGCCCGCTGCTGTTCGACCCGGGCGAGCAGTGGGAGTACGGCAGCAACATCGACTGGGCCGGTCAGGTCGTCGAGGCGATCGCGGGCCGGCCGCTGGGAGACGTCATGCAGGAGCGGGTGTTCGAACCGCTCGGGATGCGGGACACCGCGTTCACGCTGCGTCCGGACGCCGCCGACCGGCTCGTGACGATGCACCAGCGCGAGGCCGACGGCAGCCTGCGGCCCACCACGTTCCGACTGCCCGAACCCGAGGTGCACATGGGCGGGCACGGGCTGCTGTCGACCGTGCCGGACTACCTGGCCTTCATGCGGATGTGGCTCAGCGACGGCGCCTCACCGTCGGGCGAGCAGGTGCTGAAGCCGGAAACCGTCGAGATGGCCGTGCAGAACCACCTCGGCGACCTGACGGTGAAGGCGTTGCCGGGCGTCATCCCGTCGCTGTCGAACGACGCCGAGTTCTTCCCCGGGCAACGCAAGTCGTGGGCGCTGACCTTCATGGTCAACGACGAGGAGGCACCCACCGGCCGCCCCGCCGGCAGCATCGCCTGGGCGGGCCTGGCCAATCTCTACTACTGGATCGACCGGCGCCACGACATCGGCGGCTTCTGGGCGACCCAGATCTTCCCGTTCGCCGACCCCACCTCGGTGGGCGGCTACCTCGAGCTGGAGACGGCGGTCTACGACGCGCTGAAGGGGTGAACGGTCACGCGCCCGGGACCTCGCCCGGCGCCGCGGCGCCGTTCGGCTCCGCGTACCCGATCGCGACGACGACCGGGCTCGCGGCCGGACCGGTGAACGTCACCGACGTGACGCTCGCCAACGCGCACTGCCGGCTGCGCGGGCTGTGTGCGAGCGGCCGGCCGGAGAGGAACAGCCGCGCGGCGTAGATCGGCAGCTGGTGCGAGACGCAGACGGCGTCGCCACCGTGCTCGGCGGCCGCCGCCCGCGCGCTGAGCAGCGCCGCGTACACCCGCTCGGCTACCTGGCGGTACGGCTCGCCCCAGGAGGGCCGCATCGGGTTGACGAACAGGTGCAGGTTGCGGGGCTTCGCCGCGGTGCGGACGAGGTCCCGGGCATTGCCGACGCGTTGACCCTCGAGGCCGTTCGCCGCCTCGATCAGCCGTTCGTCGATCTGCACGTCGATCCCGGTGCGTTCCTGCAACGGCGCGACCGTCTCCCGCGCGCGCTCGAGCGGTGAGCAGCGCAGGTGGACGATCCGGTCGCCGACGTGCTCGACCAACCAGTCCGCGGCGACGACGGCCTGTTCACGCCCCCGTTCCGACAGGTGGAAGTCGGGCAGCCGGCCGTAGAGGAGCTTGTCGGGGTTGAAGACCTCACCGTGCCGCAGCAGGTGGACCGTCGTCGCGCTCATGCGGCATCGACCTCGGCGGCCGCTGCCGCCTTCGCGGCGCCCGGGAGCGCGCCCGCGATCCGATCGAGCGCGGCGTCGTCGTGGGCCGCCGTGAGGAACCACGACTCGTACGCACTCGGCGGCAGGTACACGCCGGCGTCGAGCATCGAGTGGAAGAAGGCCTTGTAGCGATGGAGGTTCGGCCCCTGCGCCGCCTGGGCGCCCCCGAAGTCGTGCACCGCCTCCGGGCCGAAGAAGACCGAGAACATGTTGCCGGCGTACTGGACGACGTGCTCGACCCCCTCGGCCGCCAGCGCCTCGGCCGCCAGCCGGCCGACCACCTCGGCCGCCGCCCCGACCTTCGCGTAGACCTCGTCGGTGCAGTGCCGCAGGGTGGTGAGACCGGCCGCGACCGCGACGGGGTTCCCGGACAGCGTGCCCGCCTGGTAGACCGGCCCGCTCGGGGCGAGCCGGCTCATGATCGCGCGCGGTCCGCCGAACGCCGCGGCCGGCAGTCCGCCGCCCATGACCTTGCCGAACGTGGTGATGTCGGCGGCGACGGGGTCGAGGCCGTACCAGCCGGCCGACGACACCCGGAAGCCCGTCATGACCTCGTCGCTGATCAGCAGCGCACCGAACCGGCTGGCGATCTCGCGCAGTCCCGCGTTGAAGCCGGGCAGCGGCGGCACCGCGCCCATGTTGCCCGCGGCCGCCTCGGTGATGATGCAGGCGATGTCGTCGCCGAACTCGTCGAAGGCCTGCTCGACCGCGACGAGATCGTTGTAAGGCGCAACGATCGTCTCGGCGACCTCGGCGCCGGTGACGCCGGGGGTGTCGGGCAGGGCCAGGGTGACCAGGCCGGAGCCGCCCGCGACCAGCAGCGCGTCGACGTGGCCGTGGTAGCAGCCGGCGAACTTGACGACCTTGCGGCGGCCGGTGACTCCCCGCGCCAACCGGATCGCGGACATGGTCGCCTCGGTGCCGGAGTTGACCAGCCGCACCTGCTCGACCGGTGAGGTGACCCCGTGGGTGGTGGCCGCCGCCTCGAGCTTGCCGATGATCTCGGCGGCGAGTTCGACCTCGCCCTCGGTGGGCGTGCCGAACGAGGTACCCCGCGTCGCCGCGGCGGTGACGGCCTCGATGACGGCGGGGTGGGCGTGGCCCAGGATCATCGGCCCCCAGGAGGCCACGCAGTCGACGTACTCGAAGCCGTCGACGTCGGTGAGGTAGGCGCCACGACCCGAGGCCATGAACCGGGGCGTGCCCCCGACCGCCCGGAAGGCCCGGACGGGTGAGTTGACCCCACCCGGCACGAGCTCCTGGGCGCGGGCGAACAGGGCGGCCGAGCGAGGTGCTGCAGACTCCACCCCGTCAGTCTCCCAGGCAGCTCCTGCGCCCTCCCCGGTCAGGTCGACGGCACCACGGGAAGGGTCAGGCGCTGGGTCGAGCCCGGCGCCGTCGACACCGTCACCGGCTGGGCGACGATCCCGGCGCGGTAGTTGACGTCGCCGCCCGCCAGCACCACCGCCACGCGGTGTCCCGGCGCGAAACGGTGCGCGAACGCCGGCAGCGTGACGTGGACCGGCTTGGTGGCGTCCGGGATCCGCACCGGGGCGACCAGGCCGTTGACGGGCGCCGCCGTGCCGTCGGGAGCGACGTCGTAGACCTTGGCGACCAGCACGAGCTGCCCGGCCGGACCCTGGCCCTGCGCCGCGGCCGCGACCGGCGCCGAGACGCTGACGTCGAGCGTGGGCGACCCCACCACGGTGAGCGGCGCGGCCAGCACCGCACCCTGCCAACGGGCGAAGGTGCCGGGGACGTCGACGTTCGGCAGGTCGAGCGGGGTCGGAGCGACGCTGCGGAGCGCGTCGAGTCCGCCGAGGGTCGTCGGCGCACCCGCGGGCGGGGTGACGAAACTCTGCGAACCGGCCACCACCGCGTGCTGCTTCGTGACCAGGTCCGAGCCCGAAAGGTAGAGGCTCTGCGCGGTGCCGACCGGGTAGGCGCTCGCGGTGGACACCGTGCCGTCCCAGTCGCGGTAGTAGGCGAAGGCCGGCCCGGTGTCGACGGTCTTGCCCTTGAGGTAGTGGGCGAACCAGTTGCCGATGCGGTTGGCCTCGTAGGCCGCGCCGGCCGCTGACGGGGTGCCGCCCGAGTGGCCGTTGTAGCGCCACAGCAGCGAGACCGTCGTGCCCTGCTTCTTCAGCGCGGCGTAGGTCGCCGCCGCCTCGTTCAGGTTGAACAACGTGTCGACCTCGCCCTGCACGAGCAGGGTCGGAACCTTGATGTGGGTGAGGTACGTCGACACCGATGCATGCTGCAACGATGTGACGTCGCCCGGCTGCAGGTACCCGGTCACGCCACCGGCGACGAGCGCCGGACAGACGAACGCGGCGAAGTTCGGACATCCCACCAGGCGTTGGGGGTCCGCCGACGAGTACTGCACGCCGTCGAAGATGCCGAGCGTGGAGAACAACGCCGCCCAGGTCGACTTGGTCGCACCGGGAGTCGAGGTCGTCACTCCCCTGGTCTGCGCGGTGTTGTTCGGGTCGAGACTGTAGGCCAGGTCGTTCCACGTGATCTGCGGGACGAGCGCGTCGACGCGTTTGTCCACGCCCGCCACGGCGAACTGCACCTGGCCGCCGTAGGAACCACCCCACATGCCGACCCGCGGGTCGAACCGCTGGGCCCGACCCGCGTGGTCGACGGCGTCGTGGACGACGATGTCCAACGGCGCGACGGGCTCGGTGTGGGCCGCGTCGGTGAACGCGATACCCGGTGCGCCGCCGAGGAAACTCACGAGCTGACTGCCCGCGACCCCGTCGTACACGGGATCGTCGAGGGTGATCGGGCAGCCGGACCCGCCGAATCCGAGACCGGAGTACGAGAGCACCGCGTAGCCGTTCGCGGCGTACTGCGCGGCGAACGGCTGCTGGTCGTCCTTCGACCCGCCGAAGCCGTTCGTGGTGAGGACGGCCGGCACCGGGTGGGCCCGACTCGCCGCTGCCGGGGTGTAGAGATCGCCGACGACGTCGCACGCGGTGGCCCGGTCGGGCCCGACGTGGACGAGGAAGTGCAGGGTGCGCACGGTGGGAGGCGACGTCGCCGCGGGCGCGGCCACGGCAGGCGCGGCGGCCAGGATGCCCGACACCGCGACGAGGACCGCGGCGCCGACGAGCGCCCGGCTCAGGGGTCGTGAGGACATCGGTGACCTCCCATGGTCGCCCGTCGGCCGGGCGACTCGGTTGATCAACGACGCCCGGTGCCCCGGGTTACTCCCGGGTAACGTCGACCCGGTGGAGCCGCTCGTCGTGACGTTGGTCCTCGACGACGACACCTCCGCCCGGTTCGAGCGGGAGCGGCGTGAGCTGTTCCCCGCGGGCCGCACCGCGGTCGGCGCGCACCTGACGCTCTTCCACGCCGTGCCGGGCGAGCTGCGCGAGACCGTCCTGGCCGATGTCGAGGGCGTCACCGGCCGCGACCCGTTCCCGGCACGCGTGACGGAGGTGGTGCCGCTCGGACGGGGCGCCGCGTACCGCCTGGACGCCGCACCGCTGCGCGACGTGCACCGCACGCTGCAAAGCGCGTGGTGGGATCACCTCACCGCACAGGACCGGCAAGGTTTCCGCGCGCACGTGACCGTGCAGAACAAGGTGGACGCCGATGTCGCCCGCCGCACGGTGCAACGGTTGCGGGAGGCGTTCGTCCCGTTCGACGCCACCGCCACGGGGGTCGCGGTCTGGCGGTACGTCGGCGGGCCGTGGCAGCCGGTGGTGACGTCCCCGTTCGGCCACGAACACTCCGGTCCGCAATACGTGCGTTAACGTCCGGGACGTGCCGAAGGGGACGAGCCGACACGGTGCCGTGCCGGCGCCCACCCCCTCCCGCGCCCGGGGCGTCGCGCTCGCCCGGCTCGCCCACCGCCGTGGACAGGCCGCGCTCCTGCTGCTGCTCGCCGTGCTGCTCGTCGCGGCGGCCGCCACCGGTCCGCTCTACGAACGGGCGGTCGAACAGGCGGCCGTCGACACCGTGCTCCAGCAGACCGACGTCGTCGGCCGCGGTCTGGAGGTGGTCGCCGACCAGGGGGGCGACGCCGGCGGCGTCACGCTGACCGGCCGGGCGCACGCGCTGTTCGACGCGCCAGTGGTCGGCATCGACGTCCCCGCGCAGTTCGCGACGTCCCGCTACCCCAAGCTGTCGACCACCGTGACCTACCGCGACCGGGAGTGCACCGAACTGGTCGTCACGGCCGGCCGCTGCCCGTCGACCGCGGGCGAGGTGCTCGCCAGCACCTCCACCGCCACGGCGCTCGGGCTCACGACCGGGTCCACGGTGTCGGCGCGGATCCCCACGCTGGTCGGCGACCGCATCATCACCACGCCGCTGCAGGTGGTGGGCCTCTACCGGCCGTTCTCCTCGGACGACGCCTACTGGTTCGGTCACCCCTACAGCACGACCACGGGCGTCACCGAGTCCGAGGACGGTCTGGCGGCCGACGCGTTCTTCGGGACCTCGGCCCAGGTCACCAGCCTCGCCGACCAGCTGCAGAACGCCCTGCCCGGCACCCTGCCCCGCCGCACCGTCGACCTCGCGCTGCGCCCCGACGCCGTCACGGTCGACGACCTCCCCGTCCTGCGCGCGACGCTCGACGCGTTGAGCTCCGCCGACCGGACGCCGCGGGTCTCGCTGGTGACGGGGCTGTCCGACGACCTCGACTCGATCGCGGCGCAACGACGCGACGCCCGCACGATCGTGCTGCTGCTCGCGGTGCAGCTCGCCGCGCTCGCCGCGACGACGACCCCGAGGG
>CAXUNA010000022.1:0-7185 GCA_964252095.1 uncultured Jatrophihabitans sp.
CTTGCGGGTGGGCAGGACCGGCAGCAGGAGCGGCACGCCCAACGACGCGACGTCGCCGACCGAGCGCACCCGCGGCGCGACGCGGCGCAGGACCGCCAGGGCGACCAGGGCGACGACGGCACCGAGCAGGGCGCCGGCCAGGACCGACGTCACGGTGCCGGAGAACGCACCCGGGGCGGCCGAGGTCGCCGGCGTGAGGACCGTGACGACCTGGGCGATCTGGGTGCGCTCGAGCTGCAGGGCGCTGCGGTTCTGCAACAGCGTCTGGTACTGGGTCTGCAGGGCCGACTGGGTCGGTGTGACCCCGGTGTTCTGCGAGCCCGCGGCAGGGGTGGCCGCCGCCAGAGCTTCCTGCACGGCGGTCAGCTGGGCCGCCACCTGGGCGTCGCGCGAGGTCAACGACGCGGTCAGCTGGCCGGTGCGCAACGAGATGTACGCCGCGCCGGTCGCCGTCGCCGCCGCCTTGGCGCGGTCGGCGTCGGCCGCGGTCGCGGTGACCTGGACGACGTAGGTCTGTCCGACCTGGGCCGACGTGACGGACGGGCGGCTGGCAAGGCCGAGGCTCGCCTGGACGGAATCGGCGAGCTGCTGACCGTTGAGGACCACCAGCTGCGCCTGGATGAACGAGGTGGCGTCCTGGTCGGTGCCGGTGTCCTGGGTCTGGCTGATCGTGCTGTCCGGCAGCACCGACAGCGCGGTGGTCGCCGAGTAGGCGGCCGGTTGCGCGACGCCGTAGAGCAGGCCGGCGAGTGCGCCGAGCAGGATCCCGACCGCGAGGCCGCCGCCGATCCGCCGCCACAGGCCACGGCCGCCGCCGTCGATACGGTCGGAGTCGACCGCGCGGATGTCAGAGGTCTGTGTCATACGAGGATTTCCTTCACTGGTCGGGTCAACGGCCGCGGCCACCGAAGACCTCGCGCAACGTGAGCACGAGGACCTTCAGGTCGAGCCAGAGCGACCAGTTCGCGATGTAGTAGTTGTCGTAGCGGGAGCGTTCGCGGATCGACGTGTCCCCACGTAGTCCACTGACCTGCGCGAGGCCGGTGAGCCCCACCGGCACGCGGTGGCGGGCCCAGTAGCGGTCGTGTTCGGCGCTGAACTTCTCCACGAACGTCGGCCGCTCGGGGCGTGGTCCGACGAGACTCATCTGACCGCGCACGATGTTCCACAGCTGCGGCAGTTCGTCCACCGACGACCGCCGGAGCAGGTGACCGACCCGGCTGATCCGCGGGTCGTGGGCGATGTTCCACGTCGTCTGCGACTCCGCCTCGTTGCGCGGCCGCATGCTGCGGAACTTGCAGAGCCGGAAGGTCGCGCCGTCGAGGCCGACCCGCTCCTGCCAGAACAGCACCGGACGTCCGCTGTCGACGAGGATGACCAGGGCGACGAGCGCGAGGGGAACGGCCAGCAGGATCAGACCGATGAGTCCGGCGGCGACGTCGACCGTCCGCTTGACCCACCAGCTCGGACGCAACGTCGGGTCCGGCCGCAACCGCAGCAGTGGCACGCCGCGGACGCGTTCGACATCCGGGCCGTCGCCGTGCAGTTCGAACATCGTCGGCACGATGAGGATGTCACACCCGGTCTGGTGCAGGGCGATGACGGTGTCGACGTGCGCCTCGCCCGCGCCGGCGAAGGCGAGGACGGCGGTGCGCACGTCGTGGGCGTGGACCGTCTCGGCCAGCCGGTCCATGTCGGTGAGCAGGAGTGCTTCGCCGCCGAGGTGCAGTTCGGTGGCGAGGTCGGGGTCGGCGAAGCCGATCGGGGTGAGGCCGAGTTCCGGGTGGTCCCGCAACGCCGCCGACACCGTGCGACCGGTGCGACCCGCCCCCACGACGAGGGTGCGGCGACCGCCGTTCCGGCGCCGGCGGGTCCGGCGGACCGCCGCGAACCACACCGCCTGGAACAGCAAGGAGAGCAGGAGGAATCCGCCCGCACGGGTGAGGGGTTCGGTGCCGCTCAGGACGGTGTTGCTCGTGGCGAAGGTGACAGCGAGCGCCACACCCACCCCGGCGAGCACGCTGCCGAGGGCACGGGGGACGTCGTCGATGACGGTGAGGTTGAGCCGTGGGCGGTAGAGCCGCACGGCGGCCCGGGCCACCAGGACCGCGACCGCGAACACCACCGGGCTGACGGCACCCGGGCCGATCCACCACGACGAGAGCGCGAGCGCGACCACGTCGCCGACCACGACCCCGGCCGGCACGGTGAACCCGGGTCGGCTGGGACGGCGCGAGACGCCACGGCGCGACCTGACCCGTGCGCGGGCGTCGGTGACGGAGTGAGGATCGGACAAGGCCGCCCACCGTCGCCGGTGAGCGGGTGATGCAGGGGTCAGGGGGGGTGCCGTCAGATGGACAGGGGTCAGTTCTTCAGTCGTCACCACGGAGCTTTCGGTGCAGCACAGGCACCCTGTCTGGCTGGCGCTGCGTCAGATGATGGACCCCGAGGGCTACGGGGAGAGAACGGGAGGCGCTGTGGCCGCTGGGCCGTCCACCCACGTTTCGGGTGGTGGCGACTCCTCGGTTCCGGTCTGCCCCGAACTGATCGAGAATCATCTCGGCGGCTGTTCTCCGAAGATGAAGTGTCCGTGCGGACCGGTCGGATCCCGTCCGTGCGGGCCACGTCACCTACCGTGGCCACGATGCACAGCCAATCCCCTCGTACCTGCACGCGACGTCGGATGATGCAGGTGCTCCTGGGTGGTGGGGCGTTCGCAGCGGTCGGCAGCGCACTCGCGGCCTGCACGAAAAGCCAGGGAAACACTGGGGTTTCGGCGCCTGACAAGATCGACGTCACCGATCTCGGTGCCGTGGGCGACGGCGTGACCGACGACACCGCGGCGATCCAACGCGCGTTGGACGGCCTCGAGGCGGGCAGGACGTTGCAGTTCCCGGCCGGCCGGACGTTCTGCCACGCCGCCGTCCTCACGGTGACCAACGCCGACATCCACATCGTCGGACCGGGCGAGCTCCGGGCGACGAACGAGGAAGTCTCCGCGTTCAAGGTGGCGGCGTCGGGAGTCACCGTCGACGACATCACCTTCTCCATCGCCCGGACGACCCGGCGGTGGTCGACACCGGACCAGCACAAGCTGTTCGTCGACCAGGTGACGGGTGTGACCATCCGCGACGTCCGCATCACCGGATCCGCCGCCGCCGGACTCTTCGCCCTGGGTTCCAGCGGTTTCCGCTTCGAACGCGTGCACATATCGGACACGCGCGCCGACGGGATCCACATGACGTACGGGGCACACGACGGCACGGTCGACCACCCGCTCGTGGAACGCAGCGGTGACGACGGCGTCGCGGTCGTGTCGTACCTGCAGGACGGGACGGTCTGCCACGACATCGAGATCATCTCCCCGAAGGTGTCGAACACGACAGGAGGTCGCGGCCTGTCCGTCGTCGGGGGGCACGACGTCACGTACCGTGACGTCGCCGTCGACCGCAGCAGCGCTGCCGCCATCTACATCGCCTGCGAGGGCGACCCTTCCAACACCTGCGACACCACAAGGGTTTCCGTCGAGAGCGGCACCCTGACGGGCGCGAACACCGACGCCGCCATCGACCACGGCGCCGTTCTCGTCTACTCCGGACGCGGCGGTGGCAAGGTCGACACCGTCGAGGTCTCCGGCCTTTCCGTCTCCGACACCCGGCCGGGCGCGAGCCGGCAGATCGGTGTCATCGCGGGCAACGACGACGGCGTCGCGGACATCGTGTTCCGTGACCTGCGGCTCAGTGGGTCCCCCACGCCCTACCAGGGCAACGCGCCGGTGGCCGCGATCCGCCTCGAATCGGTGACGGCGGACGGCCGCGCTGTTCCCGCGGCGACCAAATCCTGAGCCGTTCCAAGGGATTCTCCTGTGCGTCTTGGCAGACAACTGCCTTGGTGACGAGAAGTTCGCGTGATGACTGTTCGACGTGGGTAGCGTTGCACTTGCCGTCGCCCCCCACCTCGTTCGTGCCAACACGCGCGAGTGCCCCGGTATCCGTACCGGCGAATGTCGCGCCCGAACCAGCGCACGACTCGCGAGCACAACGGCACATCTGACGTTCTGACCTCACGGACGCCGCTCCACCCATCCTCGAAAAGTCGGGGTTTCCATTCGTTCCGCAGCTCCGGCCCGACCAACGCCGCGCTGCGAGAAGGCGTTGTGCTCATGACCGAGTTGATCCCTGCCCGCACGACGACGGCCACCGTGAGCCGCCTCGACCGCCACCGAGCGCCGGTCGACGTCGGAAACCTCGATGCAACAAAGCGAATCGCGATCGTCCACGAGCGGTTCAGCGACTTCGCCGGGTCCGAGCAGGTGGTGGCGCAGCTCGCGGCCATGTGGCCGTCGGCCACGGTGACCGCGCCCGTCGTCGACCCCTCGGTGCTCCCGGAGGAGCTCCGCGGCCGCGTGCGCGACACGGTGCTGAGCCGGGCGCTGCGACCCGGCGGCGGCTACGCCCACCTGCTCCCGCTGCTCCCGCTGGCGATGCGTCACCTCGACATCGGCGAGCCCGACGTCGTGGTTGCGAGCCACCACGCCTTCGCCACCCAGGTCGTGCGGGCCACCACCGCCCCGGTGGTCGCGTACGTGCACAGCCCCGCCCGGTGGGTCTGGGACCCGAACCTGCGTGCGGGTGAGATCGGTGGCCGCGTCGGCGCGGCGGGCCTCACCGCGTTCTCGGCGCTGTTCCGCCCGCGGGACCGGGCGGCGGCCAGGCAGGTGACCTCGATGGTGGCGAACTCGAACGCGGTGGCCGAACGCATCCGCGACTGGTGGGACCGCGACGCGACGGTCATCCACCCGCCGGTCGACACCGACTGGTACACCCCCGATCTGTCCGTGCCGCGCGAGGAGTTCTTCCTGCTCGCCGGCCGTCTCGTGCCCTACAAGCAACCGTCGGTGGCGGTCGAGGCGGCGCGACAGGCGGGCGTCCGCCTGCTCGTCGTCGGCGACGGCCGTTCCCGGGCCGAGTGCGAGGCCCTCGCGGGTCCGGGCACCGAGTTCCTCGGGCGGGTCTCGGACACCGATCTGCGGTCCCTGTTCCGCAGGTGTGCCGCCGCGCTCATGCCCGGGGTCGAGGACTTCGGCATCGTGCCGGTCGAGGCACAGGCCTGCGGCGCACCGGTGATCGCGACCGGCGCCGGTGGCGCGCTCGACTCGGTGCTGCCCGGGCGCACCGGTGAGCTGGTGCCGCCGGGGGAGGCCGGGCTCGTCGACCGGTGGGCGCAGACGCTGCGGAGCTTCGACCCCGCCCGCTACGACAGCGCGTCGATCCGTCACCACGCCGAGGACTTCTCACGGGCGGCGTTCCGTGCCCGGATGGACGACCACGTCGCCGAGGTACTCGCGGGCGGACGGATCAGCGCGGCCGCATGACCGGGTGACCGGGTGGTGGCGGGTCAGCCCACCGGCGCGCCGGGACCACCGCGTCGCGTGGGTGTCACGACCCCGCTGCGTTCGCGCAGCGCGTCACGGACCGCGGCGAGCTCCCGGCGGGCGTCGGCGAGATCGGTCTCGAGCAGCGCCTCGGAGCGCTCGAGCTCGGCGACCCGCCGCTTCAGTCGCGTGCGGTCGACGACGACCACGCCGAGCAGTACGAGGAAGACGACCGCCGCGACCAGTGAGACCCACGCCGCTCCTGACGTGGCGGCCGCGGCGATCACGACAGCACTCTCGCGCGACACGTCCGACCCGGTCAACCCGACGCACGGAGGCACCATGAACCCGATCCGCCCCACCCGCCTGATCAGGTCGGCCCTCGCCGTCGCCGGTGTCAGCTCCCTCGGCCTGCTCGGTGTGGGTTTCCTGGCCGCCGCGCCCGCCTCGGCCGATGCCACCACAGCAGTCGTGCGCAGCGCTCACTTCTCACCCGACACCGCGGGCGTCGACGTCTACCTCGCGCCGTTCTCGGGTGGGACCACGACGCTGTGGGTGTCCGACGAGAAGTACGGGACGATCAGTTCCTACCGCAGGCTCGCGGTGGGCGCGTACATCGTCTCGATGCGACCCCACGACGCGCCCGCGTCGACCCGACCGACGTTGACGTGGACGTTGAACGCGACCGCCGGCTCGGCGTACACCGCCGCCGCGATCGGGCAGAGCGCGAAGCTGCAGGCCGTCGTCCTCACCGACACCCTGACGCCGCCGGCCGCCGGCACCGGCCGGGTCCGGATCGTCCAGGCGGCCGGGACCGCTCCCTCGGTCTCGGTGCAGGCCAACGGCGGCGTCGTGCTCGCCGACCGACTCCGGTTCGGTGCCACGTCCGGCTACCAGGTGGTCCCGACCGGTTTGTGGGACGTCCGGGCCACCGCGGACAGCGGGACCGCCCGCCCGGTGACGGGGTCGGTGGCGGTGCCGGCCGGCAGCTCGTCCACGGTGGTCGTGCTCGACGGCGGCAGCGGCGCGCTCCGGCTCACCAGCGTCCAGGACTCCGCCTCGGCGGGCACGGTGCCGGTGGGCTCGGTCGACGCGGGCGGTGGGGGAACCGCCACGGCGTTCACCGGGTCGTCCGGCCCGGGACCGTCCTGGGAGTGGCTCGGCGGTCTCGCCGTGCTCGCGTCCGCACTGCTGGGCGGCTTCGCCTGGAGGCGCCGACGTCACGTCGGGGTCGGCTGACGCACTCCCGTGGTCGGCGTGCCGCCCGGTGTCGTCAGGGCGTCCGGGCGCCGATGACCTTCGTCGCGGCCTGCACCCCGGCTGAGCCGCAGACGTCACCCGGCTTGCCGTCGGTCGTGACGCAGAGCACCGCCGTCATGATGTCGGCCGCGCCGTCGCCGGCCCCGCCCGCCGCCGCCCACGGGTCGCCGCCCGCGCGTGCGACCGCCCCGGCGTCGAGGCCGTCGAGGCCACCCGGTGTGAACAGTGATCCCGCCGAGACGTACTGCCCGGCGTAGAGCACGAACGGTTGCGGGGTGTCGTCCGTGACGTACGGCGGCGCGTCGTAGCGGCGCAGCAGGGCCCGGTCGGTGGCCGACACCGGGTGCGAGCTCGACCCGCCGGTCACCTCGGACTCGTAGAAAGTGACCGCCAGCAGGTCACTCCGGAACGTGGCGTCGCGGAAGGTCGGGCCGGGGGTGCTGGGCTCGCGGTCGCGGTAGATCGGGCGGAGCGGGTTGGCGGCGAAGGCGTGCTTGAGGTCGGTCAGGATCAGTTCTTGATGCTGCTGCTCGTGGTGCAGGCCGAGGATG
>CAXUNA010000022.1:7195-13071 GCA_964252095.1 uncultured Jatrophihabitans sp.
GCCGCGCACGCGGCGCAGTCCTCCGACCCGACCCACACCACGCGCGGCCTGCCGTCGGCCGTCACGGCCTTGCCGTTCACCGCGATCGGGACGGTGACCACGCCGCCGGTCCCGACCCGGTCGAGGGTTGCGGCGTCGACCCCGGAGGCCCGAGCGAGGACGTCGGCCACGGCGGTGGCCGAGGACGGCAACGCCAGTGACGTGACGGCGGGGCCCGCGCCCTGTGGCGCGGTGGGGTCGGCGCCCGGGTCGCGCCCGATCCTCACGGCGACCAGCACCGCCGCGACGCCGATCAGCACGACGAGCGGCAGCGCGGCGAGCAGCCGGGTCGACGTCGTCCGGTCGCTGCCTGCCACGCGGATAGTCTGCCGCAGTGCCCGCCCCGCCACCTGTCGAACGGCCGGTCCTGTCACTGGGAGACTGCGATCCCACCGCGCGGCACGTCGGCGTCCGCATCGACGGATCCGCCACCGGACTGGTGCTCGACGACGTCGAGATCGAGGGTTCGGAGCTCACCGGCGTCTCGCTCGACGGCGGCCGGGTGACACGACTGGTGATCTCGCGCAGTTCGGTCCGGTCCGTGTCGCTGGTCGAGGTCGACCTCTCCGACGGCCGGTTGGACCACGTCGACGTCGCGGGTTCCCGGTGGGCGAGTTGCGTGGTCGACGGCAGCACGTGGGAGGCCGTGACGCTCGAGGACGTGCGCGCGGTGCGGCTGTCGGCGCGGCAGGCGACCTGGCGTCAGGTGACGTGGCGGGGTTGCGACCTCACTGCGCTCGACGTGTCCGGCGCCCGGCTGGACCGGGTGCGGTTCGAGAACTGCGTGCTCACCGACGCCGAGTTCGCCGGCGCGACGGTGAAGAAGGCGGACTTCTTCGACTGCGACCTGGCCGGCGTGCGCAGCATCGGATCGTTGCGCGGTGCCACGGTCGACATGCCGACGCTCACCTCGATGGCGGGCGCGATGGCCGCGACCTTCGGCGTCTCCGTGTCTCAGCCGCGGTAGGCGGGTGCGCGCGCCGAGGTCGGCCGTGACGTGTGTTCCAGCAGCGGCAGGGTGCGGTGCGCGACGACGGTCGACAGCACGACCACGCTGGTGGTGCGGGTGACCACGGTGCTGCGGCTGACCTGGAGCAGGGTCTGCTGGAGGTCGTCGTGCGAGGTCGCCGCGATCCGGGCGAGGACGTCGCCGCTGCCGGTGGTGGCGTGGGCCTCGACGATGCCGGGGATGGCGGTGAGGTCGCGCGCGAGGTCCTCGAGGCTGCCCTGCGCGATCTCGATCGTGACGAACGCCTGGACGGGGTAGCCCGCGGCCGGGAGGTCGAGGTCGGGTCCGTAGCCGGTCACCACGCCGTCGTCGTCCCACCGCTGCATCCGCGCGGCGACCGTGGCGCGGGCGACGCCGGTGACGCGCGCGAGCTCGAGCACCCCGGCGCGCGGGTTGTCGCGCAGGGCCCGCAGGAGGGCGACGTCGAGGGTGTCGAGCACGGCAATCAGCCTAGCTGAGTCGCGGTCCAGCTGTACGGAAGCGACACCTCGGACAGCTCAGGGGGTACCGGTTGCGCAGCCGCCCGCCACGCCGTTCCATCGGTCCATGACCGGCGCCCTGCAGCAGGCCCTCACCGACGACGAACGCCTCGCCGACCTCTCGCTGGAGCAGTTGACCACGCTCGTCGGGCTGGTCGAGCACGACGACGCCCGCGACCCGTTCCCGGTCACCGGCTGGGACGCGATCGTGTGGGTGGTCGGGAACGCCACCGCGCTCATGCGGCACTTCGTCGCGGCGTACGGCATGGACCTGGTCGCCTACTCCGGCCCGGAGACCGGCGAGACCGACCACGTCTCGTTCGTCCTCACCTCCGGTGCCTGCCGGTTCGTCCTGCAGGGCGCGGTCAAGCCGGGCTCGCCGCTCGCCGACCACCACCGCCGGCACGGTGACGGCATCCTCGACATCGCGCTCGAGGTGCCCGACGTCGACCGTTGCATCGAGCACGCCCGCGCGCAGGGTGCAACGATCCTGGTGGAGCCGCACGATTCCGTTGACGAACACGGTGTTGTGCGTAGTGCAACGATCGCCGCCTACGGCGACACCCGGCACACGCTGGTCGACCGGTCGGGTTACACCGGGCCGTACCTGCCGGGCTACGTGGCCCGCACCTCGGCGTTCGTCCGCCGCGCCGGCGCCCCGCGACGTACCTTCCAGGCGCTCGACCACGTCGTCGGCAACGTGGAGCTCGGCCGGATGGAGCAGTGGGTCGACTTCTACAACCGCATCATGGGCTTCACGAACATGGCCGAGTTCATCGGCGAGGACATCGCCACCGAGTACTCGGCGCTGATGAGCAAGGTGGTCGCCAACGGCAACCACCGGGTGAAGTTCCCGCTCAACGAGCCGTCACCCGGCAAGCGCAAGAGTCAGATCGACGAATACCTCGAGTTCTACGACGGTCCCGGCGCCCAGCACCTCGCCCTCGCGACGAACGACATCGTGCAGACCGTCGACGTCCTCACCGCCGAGGGCGTCGAGTTCCTCGCCACCCCCGACTCGTACTACGAGGACCCCGAGCTGCGCGCCCGCATCGGCGAGGTCCGGGTGCCGATCGAGGAGCTGCAGAAGCGCGGGATCCTGGTCGACCGCGACGAGGACGGCTACCTGCTGCAGATCTTCACCAAGCCGGTCGGCGACCGCCCGACGGTGTTCTTCGAGTTCATCGAGCGCCACGGCAGCCTCGGCTTCGGCAAGGGCAACTTCCAGGCGCTGTTCGAGGCCATCGAGCGCGAGCAGGAGCGCCGCGGCAACGTCTGACGCGGGGCCGTCCCCCCGCCCACCCGGCACCCCGACGGTTGAGTGGCGCGTAAAGCGCTGAGTGGCGCAGGTTTTGTCCCGATTCGGTGCGCCACTCAGTCGTCAGCGCACCACTCAACCGGCAGCGGTGACGCATACGCGGGCCGCCGGTTCAATAAAGTCGGCCATGGCGGCGTAGCCGGCGTCGTTGGGGTGGAAGAAGTCGGGCGCGAGCTTGCCGCGCCAGCTGATCGGATGGTGGCGGATGTCGGCGACGACCAGGCCGCGCTCGGCACCACGCGTGTCGAGGACGCGGTCGACGGCACGGGCGGCCTGGTGGGGGTTCGGCAGGTTCGAGACCACCGACCGCGTCGGGAGTTCCTCGACCAGGCGGGCGAACGACGCCGGCAGGTCCGAGCGGTACCGGCGCCACACGACGTCGTTCGAGCCGATCACCACGGTGACGAGCGCCGCCTCGCCGAGGCGCCGCGCGACCGGCAGCTGCCGTTCCAGGACGTCGACCACCCGGGCGCCGTAGGCCGACAGGTTGACCATCCGGAGCGCCGGGTCGAGCCGGTCGGCGAGCGCTCCGGGCCAGCCGCGGTCGAACGCCGACGCACCGATGCCCTGCGCCATCGAGTCGCCCAGCACGATCCAGAGCGGGCCGGACGCCGCGACCGCCCGCGCGTTGTGCTCCTGCCACGCCCGCGCGTACGGCACCACCTCGGCGTGCGTGGCGCGGATGCCGGGGACGACCCGGCCGAGCGTGCGCAACACCGGACCGCTCGGCCGCACCGGCAGGTTCGAGTAGTCCCACGCGACGTCGGTCACCGGCCCGAGCGTACGGACGCGCCCCCGGACTCCTGGAGTCCCAGCGGCGCTGCGACCCGCCCGGAGTGCCGCCAGCGCTCCTGGAGTCCGACGTGCCCCCGGACTCCTGGAGTCCCAGCGGCGCTGTGCCTCGCCCGGAGTGCCGCCAGCGCTCCTGGAGTCCGACTCAGGCGGTGACGCGGTCGGGACGCTCGCGCCGCAGCTCCTCGCGGGCCACGGAGCGACGGTGGACGGCGTCGGGGCCGTCGACGATCCGCAGGACCCGCGCCCAGGCGTAGAAGTACGCCAGCGGGAAGTCGTCACTGACGCCGGCGCCGCCGAAGACCTCGATGGCCCGGTCGACCACGGCACACGCGACCTTCGGCGCCGCGACCTTGATGGCCGCGATCTCGGTGCGGGCGCCCTTGGCGCCGTGCCGGTCGATCAGCCACGCCGTCTTGAGCACCAGCAGCCGGGCCTGCTCGATCTCGATGCGGGAGTTCGCGATGAGCTCCTGCACCACACCCTGGTCCGCGAGCGGCTTGCCGAACGCGGTGCGCGCCTGCGCCCGGTCGACCATCAGGCCCAGCGCCCGCTCGGCCATGCCGATCGCCCGCATGGCGTGGTGGATGCGTCCGGGACCCAGCCGGGCCTGGGCGATCATGAAGCCGTCGCCCTCGCCCGCGAGCCGGTTCGTCACCGGCACCCGGACCTCGTCGAAGGTGATCTCCGAGTGCCCGTGCTGGTCCTGGTAGCCGAAGATCGGCAGGTGACGGCTGATCGTCATGCCGGGGGTGTCGCGGGGGACCAGCACCATCGACTGCTGGCGGTGCGGGGCGGCGTCGGGGTCGGTCTTGCCCATGACGATGAAGATCTTGCAGCGTTCGTCGGCGGATCCGGAGATCCACCACTTGCGGCCGTCGATGACGTACTCGTCACCGTCTCGGCGGATGCTGGTCTGGATGTTGGTGGCGTCGGAGCTCGCGACGTCGGGCTCGGTCATCGCGAACGCCGAGCGGATCCGTGCATCGAGCAACGGTTCGAGGTACTCCTTCTTCTGCTCGTCGGTGCCGAACAGGTGCAGCGTCTCCATGTTGCCGGTGTCCGGCGCCTGACAGTTGATCGCCTCGGGCGCGAGGACGGGCGACCACCCGGTGATCTCCGCGATCGACGCGTAGTCGACGTTCGACAGCTTCGACTCCGACGGCATGAACAGGTTCCACAGGCCCCGGCTGCGGGCCTCGGTCATGAGCTCCTCGACCACCGGCGGGTGCTCGTGGGGGTCGTGTCCGGCGCGGTAGGCGTCGTACTCGGCCTCGGCAGGGAACACCCGCTCCCGCATGAACTCCCACATCCGGTCCGAGTAGTCCTGGGCGGCAGGTGACAGGTCGAAGTCCACAGCGGTGTGCCTCTCTCGTGGTCGGAACAGGTGGCGACGGGCTCAGCCCATCATGGCGAGTCCCTCGGCGGCGATCGCGCGCACCTCCGTGCGCAGGTCTCCGAAGTCCTGCCCGGCCATCGCGCCGTCCCGGACCCGGACCGCGATGCCCTGCGTGATGACCGCGAACTTGAAGTGCGCGAACGCGAGGTACCAGCCCAGGTCGTCGGTGTGGCGCCCGGTGCGGGCGGTGTACCGGTCGAGGACCTCGGCGCGGGTGGGGAAGCCGGGCAGGTCGGTGACGCCGGGGATGAGCCCGCGCTGCGGTTCGCCCGCGTCGCGCCAGTAGAACGCGAGCAGGGCGACGTCGGTCCAGGGGTCGCCGAGCGTCGACATCTCCCAGTCCAGCACCGCCCGCACGGCGCCACGGTCGTCGACGACGCAGTTGTCCAGCCGCAGGTCGCCGTGCACGATCGCGGGCTCGGGGCTGTCGGGCACCCGGGCGCCGAGTGCGGCCGACAGCGCGTCGACGTCGGGGACGTCCTCGTCGCGGCTCGCGGTCCACTGCCGCTGCCAGCGCGAGACCTGCCGGGCGAGGTAGCCCGACGGCCGGCCGAAGTTCCCGAGCTTGACCGCGGCCGGGTCGACGCCGTGCAGGTCGGCCAGCAGGTCGGCGAGCCGCAGACCGAGCCGGTGCCGGTCCGCGGCGTCGGTGAGCACGCCGTCCGGCAGCGTCCCCCGGATGACGTGTCCCTCGATCCGTTCCATGACGTAGAACGGCACGCCGAACGCCGCACCGTCGTCCACGGCGACCTGCGGCTGGACAACTGCGTCGTCGACGACCGTGGCGCCCTGCGGGCGGGGCTGGACTGGGAGATGTAGCCGCTACGCCCCCCCAGGACC
>CAXUNA010000022.1:13081-16150 GCA_964252095.1 uncultured Jatrophihabitans sp.
CGTTGGACCCGTGCCTCCCGGGCCATGTCGTGCGCGGTGGGGAGCAGGTCGCCGCTGGGCGGGCGGCGCAGCACGAGCCGGCCCGCGGGCGACACCAGCTCGTAGGTGAGGTTGGACTTCCCGCCGGACACCAGGCTCGCGACGGGTTCGGCCCACCGGGCGTCGCCGGTGGCCGCCACGAGGACGGCACCGACGGCGCCCGGCGGCACCAGTTCGTCGACCGCGGTCACGCGTTGCGGTCCCGCAACTCCCGACGCAGGATCTTGCCGGTGGTGGTCTTCGGCAGTTCGTCGACGAACTCGATGCTGCGGGGGTACTTGTAGGCGGCCATGGTGGCCTTGCAGAACTCGATGAGCTCCGCCTCGTCGGCCGACGCACCGGGCTTCAGCGAGACGTACGCCTTGACCGTCTCGCCGCGGTACTCGTCGGGGACACCGACCACCGCCGCCTCCCGCACCGCCGGATGGCCGTAGAGGACGTCCTCGACCTCGCGCGGCCACACCTTGTAGCCGGCGGCGTTGATCATGTCCTTCTTGCGGTCGACGAGGTAGAACCAGCCCTGCTCGTCCATGAACCCGACGTCACCGGTACGCAGCTCGCCACCGGGCAGTGACGCCTCGGTCGCCTCGGGCTTGTTCCAGTAGCCCGGCACCACCTGCGGGCCCGACGTCGCGATCTCGCCGACCTCGCCCACCGCCAGTTCGGCACCGTCCTCGCCGAGGATGCGGACCACCGTGTCGAACACCGGCACCCCGACCGACAGCGCGCCGGAGTTCGGGTCGACCGGCGCCTCGACGCCGAACGGCACACCGTGCGACGGCGAGTTGGTCTCGGTCAGGCCGTAGATGTTGTGGATGTACAGGCCGGTCCGCGCGCGGAACTGGTCGGTGACGGCCGGAGCGATCGGGGCACCGCCCGAGTACAGCGCGCGGAACGACCCGAAATCGTCCTTGCCCACGCCCTCGATGTTCGTGAGCGCGATGAACACGGTGATCGCACCGACCGTGAAGGTCGGGCGGTGCTCGCGGATGGCCTCGATCATGACGTCCGGGTGGAACCGGTGGGCGAGGACCAGCGGGCACGGGACGAGCAACGCCACCGCCACGTGACCGATGAGACCGGTGATGTGGAACAGCGGGGCCACGCCCAGCACGACGTCGTCCTCGGTGAGTCCGATCCAGTCGCGGTACGTCTGGGCGTTGAACACCATGTTCCCGTGGGTGTTCATCGCCCCCTTCGGCACACCGGTGGTGCCGGACGTGTACGTCAGCACCGCGATGTCGTCGGGCCCGAGGTCGACGGCCGGCGGCTGCTTGCCGCGGTACTCCTCGGTCAGGCCGACCAGGTCGAGCGTGCCCTCGTGCCGGGCCCGCTCCACCCCGCTGAACAGCCGCGGGTCGTCACGGGTCTGGAAGTCCAGCGCGGAGCACGTGACGACCGTCCCGACCACGACGCCCTCCGCGCTGCCGACGACGTCGCGCGCGACGGTGTCCCACAGGTCGTCGAGGCACAGCAGGGCGGTCGCGCCGGAGTCGGCGAGCAGGTAGGTCAGCTCGCGGGCCTTGTTCATGGGGTTGATCGCGACCGCGCTGCCGCCGGCCTTCCACGCCGCGAGCAGCCCGATGACGAACGCCGGGTTGTTCTGGACGTAGACCGCCATCCGGTCGCCCGCCGCGAACCCGTGTTCGAGCAGGCCGAGCGCGACCGCGTCGGAGGCCTCGTCGAGCTGGGTGAACGTCAGGCTGCTGTCGAAGTACCGGATGGCAACGGCATCCGGGTGCGTCGCCAGCGACGCCTGGAAGACCTGCAGCAGGGTGTCGTGCTCGCGGGTGATCGAGGCCGGGCGACCCTCGCTGTAGAGGGCCAGCCACGGCTTGTCGGTGTAGACGCTCACTTGATCGCCAGCGGGTTGACCGGGGAACCCGAGGCCTGGTGCACCTTCAACGGCGCGGCCGCGTACAGGAACGTGTACCTGCCGTCGGCCGCACAGCTCTCGGCGAGCTTCTCGAGGTCGCAGATCTCCGTGAGCGTGACGCCGAGGTTGCGCATGAGTGCACAGTGCAACGGAAGTGCGGTGCCGCTCACCGGGTCGGTGGTGACCTCGTTGGCGATGGTGTCGGTGACGAGGTTGGGGATCTCCAGGTCGGCGAACCACTGCACGAGCTCGGGGGAGTAGGTGAGCCCGGGCTCGCAGAAACCCTCGTAGAACGCGTCGCCCTGCTCGAAGAACAGCTTGAGGAAGTTGGTGCGGATGACCAGGATGTCGTGCGGCTCGATCTCGACGCCCTCCTCCTTCGCGCACGCCAGCAGGTCCTCGTGCGTGAAGGTCTCGGCCTTGTCGAGGTTGTCCTTGCCCCGGAACCGGGCCATGTCGAGCAGCACGCCGCGGCCGACCACACCGCGCTGGGCGATCGGCTCCACACTGGCCCGGTCCAGCCCGCCGACCGTGCCGCGGGCGTCGTACCCGTTCCAGATCTGGCCGCCGTACCAGACGTGCCCGAGGGCGTCGTACTGCGTGGAACCCTGCAGGAACGCGTCGATCTTGTCGTCGGCGTAGTGCAGGCCGCCGGGGAACGCGGGCGCGTCGGCGCCGTCCCAGCTCGCCTCGTCGAGGATCTGGGTGCGGACGGCGGGGGTGCGGCCGGGCCACACCGGGTCACCCTTCGGGTCGCCGATCAACCGTTGCAGCGTGAACACCTCGCCGGTGCGCACGTGCTGCACCCCGCGCAGCACCTCTTCGGCGGTGAGGAAGTTGAGCGCACCCACCTCGTCGTCGTCGCCCCAACGGCCCCAGTTCTTCGGGCTGTTCTCGAGCAGTACGTCCATCGTCGGCACGTCGGCCATGGTCACCAACCTCGTCGTCGGTCGTGGCGCGCACCGATCAGGTGATCGGTCGCGGTCGTCGATCCCACCGACCGAACACCCGCGCACCGTCGAGGGTCAAGGCCCTACAGCAGATCCATGTTCGGATAACCTGAACACCGTGTCGGCCGTGCAGGACCTTCCGGACGGCGCCCTCGCGGTGCGCCGGGCCCGGCTGGCCGCCGGGCTGTCCCTGCGCGCCCTGGC
>CAXUNA010000023.1:0-6244 GCA_964252095.1 uncultured Jatrophihabitans sp.
GAACAGCAGACCGGCGGCGACGCCTCCGAGCCCGGCGTCGCTATGGGCCCACAGCACGACGAACGGCAACATCGCGCTGCTGGCCAGCGCCTCGACGGTGCGCACCGCCACGAGGCCGGCCAGTGCGCCACCACCATTACGAGTCATCATGTCTCGCAACCTAGCATGATGCGAGGCACGCTGTCTCGATAGACTGGGCCCGTGACCGAGGAGCACGCCCGCGCCGGGCGACCCCGCAGCGAGCAGGCCCGGACCGCCGTCCTCCACGCGGTCGACGACCTGCTCGTCGAGGTCGGGTACGGCGCCCTGACGATGAAGGGCATCGCCGAACGCGCCGGCGTGGGGCGGCAGACGGTCTACCGCTGGTGGTCGACCAAGGCCGAAGTGTTGTTCGAGGCAACGATCACCGACGCCGCCCGGGAGCTCGTCCCGACCCCCCGGCGCACCGCGCTCGCCGACGTCACCGCCTACATCGACGGCGTGGTCGCGTTCCTCACCACGTCACCTGCCGGCGCGAGCTACCGCGCGCTGATCGGCGAGGCTCAGCACGACACCGAGGTGGCCCGGCTCATGGGCACGGTGGCGATCTTCGACGACGCCGCCCGCAGTGTCGTCGAACGGCTCGTCGCCCGCGGTGACCTCGCACCGACGACCCCGCTCGCGGCGGCCACCGCCCTGCTCACCGGCCCCGCGTACTACCGGGCGTTCGACACCCACGGCGGGAGCGCCCTCGACACCGCCTCCCTGGCGGCCGCGACCCTCACCGCGCTCGGTCGGCTGGCCGGCTGACCGGTCAGCTCCCCCGGGCGGCGGCGATGACCGCGCGCAGGTACCGCATGAGCTCGTCGTGCCGTGCGCGCGACGGCCGGCCCGCCCCCGTCGAGGTCAGGTACTGGGTGAGTACGCCGGCGACCGCCGCACCCATGACGGGCAGCATCGGGTCGTCGGCCGCGAGCCCGCTCTCGGCGATCAGGACCGGCCCCGCGACCACCGCGACCTGGGCGATCCGGCTGTTCGACACCGCCCGCAGGGCGGGATTGGCCTCGAACATCGCGGTCGTGAGCGCCGCGAGCGCGGGTTCGGTGGCCTCGACCTCGGCGAGCAACCACCGGTCGACGACGTCGGAGAACGACAGGTCCGGGTGGTCCTCGAACAGCGTGGTGAGCCGCGTGGCGAGGTCGGTCGAGGTCGACAGCGCGATGTCGAGCTTGGTCGGGAAGTAGAGCGACACCGTCCGCGGGGAGACGTCGGCCGCCTCCGCGATGTCGGCGACCGTCGCACCCTCGTACCCGCGCTCGGCGAACAACTGCAGGCCCGCGCGCTGGATCGCCGCGCGCCGCCGGAGCTTCGACCGCTCGCGCAGTGAGGTCTCGGACTCGGGCACGTGCGCAAAATAACATGAGAGTGCAAATTTGCAGCCGACTGCAAACTTCTCTACCGTGGGGTCGTCGGCACGCGACGCCGCGCCCCGGCCATCCCCTGTGAGCAGATCCCGCGAGGAGCACCCCTTGTCCACGTACCTCTACCGCCTCGCGCGCTGGTGCTTCCGCAACCGCTGGAAGACGCTCTCGGCCTGGTTGGTGCTCGTCGTCGCGGTGATCGCGATCGCGCAGCTGTCCGGCGGCAAGACCAGCGACAACATCACGATCCCCGGCACCGAGGCCCAGCAGGCCGTGACGGTGCTGGAGGACAAGCTCCCGGCCGCCTCCGGCGCCTCGACGCAGGTGGTGTTCGCGACCACCGGCGCCGACATCACCGCGGCGAAGTACCAGGCCGCGATCGCGACCGCCGTCGAGCAGCTGGCCACGCTCGATCAGGTCACCGGTGTCTCGAACCCCTTCACGAGCAAGGAGATCTCGCCCGACAGGCACATCGCGTTGTCGAGCGTCGACTACGACGCGGCCGCGGCCGACGTCGGCAAGGCCACGCTCGACGGGTTGGACGGGGCGGTCACGGCCGCCCGTGACGCCGGTATCGAGGTCGAGTTCGGCGGGGCCGTCTACCCGCACGCCGCCGCCGGCGTGAGTGCCGAGGCGATCGGCATCGTGGTCGCACTCATCGTGCTGGCCCTGACGTTCGGTTCGTTGGTGGCGGCGGGCCTGCCGATCGTCACGGCGCTGTTCGGCGTCATCATCTCGCTCATGGGCGTCACCGCCCTGGCGGCGGTCACCGACATCGCCTCGGCCTCGACCTCGGTGGCGACCATGCTCGGCCTGTCCTGCGGCATCGACTACGCCCTGTTCATCCTGTCGCGGTACCGGACCTACCTGCTCGAGGGCGTGGAACCGCGGGAGGCCGCGGGCCGGGCAGCCGGCACCGCGGGCAGCTCGGTCGTGTTCGCCGGCCTCTCCGTGATCATCGCGCTGTGCGGCATGTCGGTGGTGGGCATCCCGTTCCTCACCGTCATGGGCATCGCGGCTGCCGTGACCGTGGCCCTCGCCCTGCTGGTGGCGCTCACCCTGGTGCCCGCCGTGTTCGGCATCCTCGGCCACCGGGTGGCCCGCTTCACCCGGATCCCGGTGCTGCGTCGGGCCGAACCTGCCTCCCGGACCGCCGCCACCGACCCCGACGCCTTGACCGGCACGCGGTGGGCGCGGTGGGTGGTGCGCCGCCGGGTGCCCGTCCTCGTCGTCGGCGTCATCGCCCTCGGTGCGCTCTGCGTGCCGATCGCCGGCATGGACCTCGGCCTGCCGGGGAGCAGCTCGCTGCCGACCTCGGACACCTCGCGCCGCGCCTACGACCTCACCACCGCCCACCTGGGCGCCGGCTACAACGGCACGCTGACGATCGTCGCCCAGAACATCGATGCCGACGCGCCGGCCGCGCAGATCGCCACGGCGATCGGCAAGGAGCCGGGCGTCGCGTCCTCGACGGTCGCCGTGGTCACCCACGGCATCGCGTTGATCAGCGTGGTGCCGACCACCGGCCCGAACGACCCCGCCACCGCCGACCTGGTCCACCGGATCCGCGACGACCGCGGCACCCTCACGGCGGCCACCGGCGCGACGATCCTGGTCGGCGGGCTGACCGCCACGAACATCGACGTGTCCGCGAAGCTCGGTGACGCGCTGCCGATCTTCCTCGTCACCGTCGCGGCGCTGGCCTTCCTGCTGCTCACGTTCGCGTTCCGCACGATCCTGGTGCCGATCAAGTCGATCATCGGATTCCTGCTGTCAGCCGGCGCGGCTCTCGGCGCCCAGGTCGCGGTGTTCCAGTGGGGCTGGGGCAGCGGCATCCTCGGCGTCGAACCCGGGCAGACGTTGAGCTTCCTCCCCGTCATCCTGCTGGCCATCATGTTCGGCCTCTCCAGCGACTACGAGGTCTTCGTGGTGTCCCGCATCAAGGAGGTCTTCACGCGTACCGGCGACGCCCGGCACGCCGTCAGCCGCGGCACCGGCCAGTCCGCCCGGGTGGTCACCGCGGCCGCGCTGATCATGGCGGCGATCTTCCTGTCGTTCATGCTCGGTGACGACCCCACCATCAAGGCCATCGGGTTCAGCTTCGGCCTCGGCGTGCTGCTCGACGCCTTCGTCGTGCGTCTCACGCTCGTGCCGGCGGCGATGGCGATCATCGGCAGCCGGATCTGGTACCACCCCCGGTGGTTCGCGCGGTACGTCCCGGACGCCGACATCGAGGGCGAGCGGCTCGCGGAGAAGCTCGACCACCATCCGGCGGAGCCGGCCGACGTTCCGGTGGGCGTCTGAACCCGCCGGGGCCGGCGGGGCCGGCGCGGTCAGCGCAGGAACGCGGCGATCGCGACGAAGTGGCAGGTCGCGCCCGCGCAGACGAACGCGTGAAAGACCTCGTGGTAGCCGAACACCGTGGGCCACGGATCGAGCCGGCGCCGGTGGTAGAACACGGCGCCGGCGGCGTAGAGCACACCGCCGACGACGATGAGCACAGCGGGGACGACACCTTCCCCGAGCCACACGGCGGGGAGGGCAGCGCCCGCGGTGGAGCCCAGGCCGATGAACACCCCACCGACCAACGCCGCCGGTGCGTGCATCCACGCGAGGTGGACCAGGATCGCGACGACCGTCGCACCCCAGGTCACTGCGCAGCAGATCACCCCGAACGGTGCTGGGGTTCCGAGCAGGTAGACCGGTGTGGCGCTGGCCGCGATCAGCACGAAGATCATCACGTGGTCGACCCGTTGCCAGACCAGCCCGGCGGCGGTGGTCCACGTGCCGCAGTGGTACGCCGCGCTGACGCCGAACAGACCGCTGAGACCGCACGCGTAGACCGTCAGCGCCACGTGCGCGGTGATGCCCTCGCTCGCGAGCACCAGCCACGGGCCGGCGACCAATGACGCCGTGAACCAGACCAGGTGCAGCCGACCGCGCAGCCGCGGTTTGTCGTAGTGGAGGGATCGGGCGGAGTCGTACAGGCGGACGCCCTGCGGCATGGTGGCCCACGGCCGGCCACGGACCTGCGGGCGACCAGCTCGGTGGTGCGCGGACGGGAGACGACGACCCCGCTGCCCGAGACCGCTGCCCACGATGACGGCCGCGGGCGCCGCGGTCAAACCGCGGCCCGGCCGGACGCCCCGCGGGCGGCCGCCATCCAGCTTTCCCTGAATCGTTGCACCATGCACATACGTGGCGCGGTGGGGTGCGTGCCTGATGAGGCACATGCCCTTCGCACGAGGGCAATCGTGCTTGTCCGCCCGGATTCGGCGGTCACATACTCGTCCCACGAAGAGGTGACCACGACCCGGGAGGGGCAGCATGAGCCGGCCCGATCCGACCGACGAACGTCCTCCGGGCGTGAAGCGCGGCGCGTTCCCGAGTCCGAGGTCAGACATCGACAGTGCCCCGCGGTTCAAGCCCGACCCGGGCGACCCGGACAGCACTGACACCGAGGACGACTCCCCGGACCGTGACACCGACGAGGACACGACAACGTCCGCACCGGCGAGCGGACCGGACCAACCCAGCTGATTGCGAGACGCGACGACATGACCACTCCCACCCTGCCCCGCGGTGCCCGCCCGGCGCTGCGCAGCACGCTGGCCGGCGCCAAGCCCTACAAGCCGTTCATCGGCGCGCCGGCGACGTTCATGCGCCAGCCCCCGAAGATCTCGATGTGGGGCAACGACGCCCACGGTGACTGTGTGACGGCCGAGGAGGCCTTCGCCAAGGCCACCAACAACCCCGAGATCTTCATCTCCGACGACGAGGTCATCGCCTGGGCGACCCGGCACAACGTGCTCGAAGGCGCCTACCTCACCCAGGTCATGGGCTGGATGCAGACCGACGGCTTCACCGACGCCGCGAACACCTACCTCGACGGGCCGTACCTCTCGGTCGACTGGACCAACGGCGGAACGTTGCACAGTGCCATCGCGATCGGCCCGGTCAAGCTCGGTGTCGCGGCCGACCAGATCCAGTCGGCCTACTGGGCGAACGGCGGCCACACCGGCTGGGTCGGGACGGGCTTCCACCACGACGCGAACGAGGACCACTGCGTGTCCCTCTGCGGCTACGGCCCACTCTCGTGGCTCGCGGGCCAACTCGGCACGACGTTGCCGGCGGGCGTCGACGGTTCCAAGCTCGGCTACGCGATGTTCACCTGGAACTCGATCGGGATCATCGACGCCGACTCGATGGTCGCCGTCACCCAGGAGGCCTGGCTGCGCAACCCGACCTCGATCACCGAGTCCAACACCGGCTGGTCGAACTGGGCCGGGCTCGGCGGCGTCATCACCAGCGACATCAGCGTCGGCAACAACGCCGACGGCCGGCTGGAGATCTTCGCCCGCGGCGCGGACAACGCGCTCTACCACATGTGGCAGACCGCACCGAACTCCGGCTGGTCCGGCTGGGCCGGGCTCGGCGGCGGCCTCAGCTCCGACCCGATCGTCGCCCGCAACGCCGACGGCCGGCTGGAGGTGTTCGTCCGCGGCAACGACAACGCGCTCTGGCACATGTGGCAGACCGCCCCCAACAGCGGCTGGTCCGGCTGGGCCAGCCTGGGCGGCACGCTCACCAGCGACATCGCGGTCGGCAAGAACCAGGACGGTCGCCTCGAGGCCTTCGTCCGCGGTACCGACAACGCCCTGTGGCACATGTGGCAGACCGCCCCCAACAGCGGCTGGTCCGGCTGGGCCAGCCTCGGCGGCACGCTCACCAGCCAGATCACCGTCGCGATGAACCAGGACGGCCGCCTCGAGGTCTTCGTCCGGGGCACCGACAACGCGCTCTGGCACATGTGGCAGACCGCCCCCAACAGCGGCTGGTCCGGC
>CAXUNA010000023.1:6344-16129 GCA_964252095.1 uncultured Jatrophihabitans sp.
CGCCCCCAACAGCGGCTGGTCCGGCTGGGCCAGCCTCGGCGGCACGCTCACCAGCGACATCAGCGTCGAGAACAACGCCGACGGCCGGCTCGAGGCCTTCGTCCGCGGCACCGACGCCGCGCTCTGGCACCTGTGGCAGACCGCGCCCAACAGCGGCTGGTCCGGCTGGGCCAGCCTCGGCGGCGGGACGAACGCGAATCCCGCGGTGGCGCGCAACGCCGACGGCCGCCTCGAGGCGTTCATCCGCGGCAACGACAACGCGCTCTGGCACCTGTGGCAGACCGCACCGAGCAGCGGCTGGTCCGGCTGGGCGAGCCTCGGCGGCACGCTCACCAGTCAGATCGCCGTGGGCCACAACGCCGACGGCCGGCTCGAGGCGTTCGTCCGCGGTACCGACAACGCGGTCTACCACATCTGGCAGTGACCACGGCACGCGATCCGGCAGGCACGCACCACGTATCCGGTCGCGGTGGTTCTCTCCGGACCACCGCGGCCGGACTCCGGTGCGTTGCACCGTGCACCGCTCCCACCGTGCGCGGCACCCGGGCCGGCGCGTGGTTCAGCCCGCGACGGCGTGCTCCGCGGCGAACGCCCGCACGACGTCGGTGAGGGCCTGCGGGGTCTCGATCTGCGGCAGGTGGCCCGTGCCGGGCAGCAGCTCGAAGCGGGCACCCGGGATCGCGGCGGCGTACGCACGGCCGAACTCGGGATCGCCGATCCGGTCGGCCTCACCCCAGACGACGAGCGTCGGCGTGCCGACCCCGCCGAGCCGGCCGGCCAGCGTGGGGTCGGTCATCCGGTTCGCGCCGTACACGCCGAGCGGCACGCGGTTGCCCGCCATCGTCGCCGCGAGGTCGGGCGGGAGCTTCGACGGGTCGATGCCGTACGTGTCCGGATCGGCGTAGCTGCGCGCGGCCAGTTCCGCCGGCGTCAACGCGAAGAAGTCCGCCACCGGGTGCCCCGGGACCTCGATACCGACGGCGTCGACGAGCACCGAGCCGCTCACCCGCGGTGAACCGAGGATCGCCAGCTCGGCGGTGATCCACCCGCCGATCGAGTTGCCCACCACCAGCACGTCGTGGAGGTCGAGGGCGTCGAGCAGCGCGACGTACACGGCGGCGAGACCCTCGACCGAATCCAGTGCCTCCGGCCGCGGGGTGCCGTTGAAACCGGGATGCACCGGCGTCAGCACGCGAACGCCGGCCGCTGCCGCGAAGGCCTCACCCCACGCCGTCACGGTCATCGGGCCACCCCCGCCGTGCAGGAGCAGGACGGGACGCCCGGCGCCGTGCTCGCTCACCGTGACCTCGACGGTGCCGATCGTGGGGACGTGGACGGTGTACGGGCTGGTCATGTCGTCCACGGTAGATCAGCTACCTGATATCAGCAACCTTAGTCGGGGGTCGCTTTGCGGAGCAGCGCGAACAGCGTCGCCTGCTCGGCCTTCGTCAGCCGACCGATCGTGTCGCGCATGACGTCGTCGACCACCCCGCCGCCGTCGACGCGCAAGCGCTCCCCCTCGGACGTGAGACGGTGTCGCACTGCCCGACCGGGACCGTCGACCCGTTCGAGGATCCCGCGATCGACCATGCGACCGGCGAGAGTGCCCATCGACTGGTCGGTCTGGAAGGTGAGCACCGCGAGGTCGTGGAGTGACGCGTCGGGGTTGGCGTGCAGGTGACGCAGGACGTCCCACTGGGCGAGCGACAACCCCACCGCCGCCAGGCGCTTGTTCGCACCGGTGTGGTGCTTCCACTGCAGCCGTTTGACGGCGAGCCCGACGTCCTGCACCCGGAGAGCGACCATGTCGACGACGCTATCTCAGCGTGCTTGGCCAAGGGTGCTGATATCCGGCCCCGACCGTCAGGACGCGACCGCCGCCTCGTAGGCGTCGAGGAGCTGCTGGGTCGCCGAGGGCGTCCTCGTGGGAGCCGGCGCGTCGAGGTGGCGGTGGCGCAGTTCGTCCATGAAGGCGTTCCACAGCGGCGGACCGCCGTCCTCCAGCACCTGCGCCCGCACCCGGAGCTCGAGCGTGGTCGGCCGGTGCCGCAGGCCCCACGAGCCGAGCTGGGCGAGGACCGGCACGAGCTGGATCGCATCCTCGGTGAGGCTGTAGGTCGCCTTGCGGCCGGCACCGGGGTCGTCCCGGGTGAGCAGGCCGCCGTCGACGAGTCGGCGCAGCCGGTCGGCGAGGATGTTCGAGGCGATCCCCTCCTCCGAGTGCGACTGCAGCTGGCGGAAGTGGCGGCGGTCGCCGAACATGATGTCGCGGAGCACCAGCAGACTCCACCGGTCGCCGAACGCCTCGACCGCCGCGTTGATCGGGCATCCCGACCGCGGTTCCCGCTCCACCGGACCTCCTCGACCAACCGCTTGCAATGTACCACCGGTCGGTCCTACGGTAGGCGCTTGCAGGTCGCAAGCAGCTACCCACCGAGGAGGCACCATGGGCGCACCCGACCCCGTCGGCGTGGTCCGCGCCGTCTTCGACGCGTACCTCGCACAGGACCGCGCGGCTGCCGACCCGCTGCTGGCGGACGGCCTCACGTTCACCAGCCCGCAGGACGACCACCTCGACCGCGCGACGTACTTCGAGCGGTGCTTCCCGACCCGGGAGGCCGTGCGGCTGCAGGAGATCCTGCACCTCGCAGCGGTCGATGCCGACCACGTGCTCATCGCCTACCAGTACGAGGCCACCACCGGCGACGTCCACCGCAACGCCGAGATCCACACGGTGCACGACGGCCGGATCGACGAGATCCAGGTGTTCTTCGGAGGCCGGGTCCGGTGACCGCCCGGACGATCGAGCTGTACAGCGAGGTGCACGGCGTGACCCGTCCCGGCACCACGCCGCTGCTGGTGATCCACGGCGGCGGTTCCACGATCGGCACGAACTTCGGCGCGCTGCTGCCGCTCCTCGCGGCCACCCGGCAGGTCCTCGCCGTCGAACTGCAGGGCCACGGCCACACGGCGCCCACCGACCGGCCGGTGAGCTTCGACAACTCCGCGGCCGACGTCGCTGCGCTGCTCGACCGACTTTCCTCTGCCCCCGTCGACGTCCTCGGCTTCAGCAACGGCGGTCAGGTCGGTCTGTTGCTCGCCGCTCGCCGCCCGGACCTCGTCCGACGGCTGATCGCCGCCTCGGCACCCACCCGCCGGGCCGGCATGGTCGACGGGTTCTGGGAGGGTCTCGCCGGCGCCGACATCGCGTCGATGCCGGAGGTCTACCTCGCCGCCGATCGCGCGATCAACCCCGACCCGGCGCACCAGCAGGAGCTGTTCGACCTCGACCGGTCGCTGATGCTGGACGGTTTCACCGACTGGCCAGATTCCGATCTCACCGCGATCAGCGCGCCGACGCTGCTCGTGGTGGGCGACCGGGACGTGGTCCGGGTCGACCACGTGGTGGCGACCGCGTCCCGGATCCCGGACGCCCGGCTGCTCGTCGTACCGGGCAACCACGGCGATTACCTCGGCGAGGTGTTCGCCGCCGCCGGCGACCTCACCGCGATGCACGCGGCGCTGCCCTGGCTGACCGGCTTCCTCGACGCCGCCTGATCGTTGCTCAAGGCAGCGACACGACGGCGAGGTCGTCCTCGTGCAGGCTCGCGAGGACGACCATCCCGTCGCGTTCGGCCACGCCGGTGACGAATCCGAAGCCGGCGTCGGTGGAACGGAGGTCGTGGACGAGACCGCCGTCGAGGTCGAACGCCATCACCCACGCGATCGCCGCCGGACCCGGCCGCAGCGTGGCCGGCAGGTTCCAGGCGGCGGTGCGCAGGAACCCCGGACGTGGCAGCAGCCGGTCGAGCACCGCGTTGCGGGTCGAGGCCATCGCGACCCAGAGCAGCCCGTCCGAGCCGAGGCTCATGTTGTCGGGGAACCCCGGCAGGTTCGCGGCGAACGGCTCGAGCGTTCCGGTCTCCGGCCCGGTCAACCACAGCCGGCTCACCCGGTAGGCGGCGGTCTCGGCGAACAGCAGGTGGGAGGCGTCCGGGGCGAGCACCAGGCCGTTGGCGAACGCCAGACCGTCCAGCACCGTGGTGATCGCACCGTCCGGATCACGCCGCAGCAGCCGCCCGGTGCGGGAGTGCGCGAGCAGGTCGCCCTCGTAGTGGTCGACGTCGAACACCGTGGTCGACGTGGTGAACCAGATCGTCCCGTCGGTGCCCTGTGCAACGTTGCTGGCGAACCCGATCCGCCGGCCCCCGTGCACCTCGGCCAGCACCTCGACCTCCCCCGCGGCGTCGATCCGCAGCAACCCCCGGTCGTGGTCGCACACCAGGACACCGCGCTCCGCGCCCGCGTCGAGTCCGAGCGGCCGGCCACCGGTCTGTGCGAGCACCGCGGCCGCGTCGGTCGAGGGATCGATCCGCACCACCCGCCCGTCCGCGAGCCCGGTGAGGACCTGCCCGTGGGCGTCGAACACGACGTCCTCGGGCCCGTGGCCGCCGGTGGCGAGCCGGCGGTCGAGGCGCAGGTCGGACGTCACCGCCGTCCGGCCGGCGTCCTCGGGAGCGGTCGGCGGAGTCCACCGCCGCGCGTGCAGGCGGCGCGGGTTCACGCGGCGTCGTGGAGTCGGGCCCTCGCCTCGACGATCACACCGTCGAGCCGCTTGCGGGTGGCGATCAACTCCTTGGCCTGCCGGTCGATCCGCTCCCGCTCGACCAGCAACCGCTCCAGCATGGCGGGCGTGGTGGTCCCGCTGTAGACGCACGGCAGGATCTCCACGACGTCCCGGCTGCCGACGCCCGCGTTGAACAGCAACTGGATCAGCTCGACCCGCACGACGGCGTCCTCGGCGTACACCCGCTGGCCGCCCGCCGTGCGCGTCGACATGAGCATCTGCTGCTCCTCGTAGTACCGCAGCGAGCGGACGCTGACCCCGGTCCGCTCCGCGAGTTCGCCGATGCGCACAGTGGTTCCTCCTGACCGGTCCGTGTCACCCGCGTCACCACGTTCGGACTTGAAGCTGACACTGATGTGAGGTTCTAGCGTAGCGGACATGAACCTCGCACACGCCACCGTCCTCGTCACCGGAGCCAACCGCGGCCTCGGCCGGGAGTTCGCCAGGCAGGCCCTCGAGCGCGGCGCGGCCAAGGTCTACGCGACCGCACGTCGCCCGGAGAGCATCGACCTGCCCGGCGTCGAAACCCTGCGGCTCGACATCACCGATCCGGCGAGCATCGCCGCCGTCGCGGCTGTCGCCACCGACGTCGACGTGCTCGTCAACAACGCCGGCATCTCGACCGGTCAGGACCTCGTCACGGGCGACCTCGACCTCATCCGCGCCGAGCTCGACACCCACTTCTACGGCACGCTCGGCATGATCCGGGCGTTCGCACCGGCGCTGGCGACGAACGGCGGCGGGGCGATCCTCAACGTGATGTCCGCGCTGTCGTTCCGCGTGTACCCCGGCGCCGGCGCCTACGCGGTCGCCAAGGCGGCCGAGTGGGCCCTGACCGCCAGTGTGCGGCTCGAGCTCGCCGGGCAGGGCACCCAGGTCACGGGTGTGCACCTCGCCGCCACCGACACGGACATGATGGCCGGTTGGGACATCCCGAAGAACGACCCCGCCGACGTCGTCCGGCTCACCTTCGACCGGCTCGAGGCGGGCGCCCAGGAGATCCTCGCCGACGCCGACACCACCGCCGTCAAGGCGCAGCTGTCCCTCCCGCCGGAGGAGCTCTACGCCGCGTTCACCGCGGCCTGACCGGCCGGCCCGCGGGTTCAGGCCGGCGGGGTGAGCAGCAGACAGGTGCTGGTGGCGGTCGCGAGCAGGCGACCGTCGGCACCGCGGAGATCGGCTCGGGCGAGCGCCGTGCGCCGGCCGAGGTGGTCGACCGAGCCCGTGGCGGTGACGCGGCCGGCGCCGACGCGGATCGTGCCGAGGAACTTCACCGACAGGTCCAGGCTGGTGTAGCCGACGCCCGCCGGCAGCAGCGACTGCACGGCGCAGCCGCACGCGGAGTCGAGCAGCGTCGCGTACACGCCGCCGTGCACCGAGCCGATCGGGTTGTAGTGGTACTCGGCCGGCTCGAAGGCGAACACCGCCCGGCCCTCGTCGATCTCGACCAGCTCGGCACCGATGGTGCGCAGGATCGGCGGCGGCGGGAACTCCCCCGCGGCGACCGCCCGGAGGAACTCCAGGCCGGTGCGGCCGGCCATCCCGCCCGCGGTCTCCATCGGGTCGCCCCAGGTGATCGTGCGGGAGCGTTCGGCGGGTGTCGTCGTCACGGCCCCGACGCTAGCTGGCTGACTTTGCTGAAGACAAGTCAGGGTGTCGGGCCGTACGCGCCGAAGCCGCGGCACACGAGGTCGCCCCGGAAGGTGAGGACCTCGGCCACCGCCTGACCACGCTCGTTGCGGTAGTTGACGACGATGGTGTCGACCGACGCCCGGACGTCTTCGACCCGGAAATGCAGGTCGGGCAGGTGTTCCAGCCCCCTCGCCCAGTACGCGCGCAACGCGTCCTTGCCGTGCACCTCGCCCGTCGGATCACCCATGATGTCGGCGATCCGTGGCGACGCGAACACGACGTCGTCGGAGAAATGGGTGAGGATGCGTTCGAGGTCGTGGGAGTTCCAGTCGCTCGCCCACTGCACCGCGAACCGTTCGGCGTCGGCGAGGTCCACGCCCCGGACGCTACCGCCGACACACACCACCGGGGTGTGCCACTGGTCGCGGCACACCCCGGTGGGACGTCCGGATCGGTCAGCCGACCTGCGCCACGAACGTGCCCGATGCCGTGCCGCCGTGCCAGGACACCGTGGCCGTCACCGTCGCCACCCCTCGACCGACCGCGCGGACCACGTTCCCGCTCGTCGTCACGACGGACGTGCGGTCGGAGCGGTAGGTGATCTTCATGTCGCCGGGCAGCGGCACGCTGGCCCCACGCGTCACGTACCCGAGCACCGTCTCGTCCCGCAGGGCGACCGTGAGCTTCGGGTCGATCTTCTGGCCCACGGTGAAGTGCACCCGCTGGGTCACGCCGGCACCGTCACCGACGGCGCTCGGCTTGGCCGTCACGGTCGCCGGTACCTCGGGCAGCACGCCCGTCGACACCGCGCCGACCGTGGCCGCGACATCGGTGTCGGCCGCGGAGCTCGCCACCTGGAACGCGTAGCGGCCCGGGTCGAGCAGGTAGCTGTTGCGCGTCTCGTCGAAGAACGCGAGGTCCTTCGCCGCGACCGTGAACGTCACCTTGGTGGTCGCGCCCTTCGCCAGCGTCACCTTCTCGAAGCCGACCAGCCGCTTGGCCGGACGGGCCTTCGCGGCCGGCGTGAACGGCGTGGTGACGTACAGCTGCGGGACGTCGGAACCCTTGACACTGCCGGTGTTCGTGACGTCGGCGGTGACCGTCACGTTGCCGGCCGGGTCGATCGAGCTCGATCCGATCCGCACGTTGCCGTACCGGAACGTCGAGTAGCTCAGTCCGTGTCCGAACGGGTAGCTGACGTCGCCGTCGAAGTACATGTAGGTGCGGCCGTCGGTCGTCGCCGTGGGCCGGATCGTGTAGTCGCCAATCGGCGGGATCTGTGCTTCGTTCGCGTACCACGTGAAGGGCAGGTGACCACTCGGGTTCACCGCGCCGAGCACGACGTCGGCCAGCGCCTCACCCTTGCGCTGGCCGTTGTAGGAACTCCACAGCAGCGCCGGCACCTGCTTCTGGAACGACCGCACGTCGACCTGGCCGATGGTCTCCATGTAGACCGCCGTGCGCGGATTGGCCTTGACGACCTGGCTGATCATCGATGCCTGCGCACCCGGGAGGTTCAGGTTGGCGCGGTCGCCGTCCTCACCCGCGGTGCTGGCGTCGGTCCCGACGCAGACGACCACGGCGTCGTAGCCCTTGACCGCGGCGATCGTCGCCGGGTCGACCGTGCCGAGGTCGGCGCCGGTCACGCCGGGCAGGAAGTCCACCTCGGCGCCCGGGTTCTTCGCGGTGATCGCGGCCTTCAGACCCTGGTAGCCGTTGACCTCCTTGGCCACACCGGCCGGTCCCTGGTCGCTGGAGTAACCGCCGAGGAACATCTGCGCCGGATTGGCGTACGCCCCGACCACGGCCACCTTGTAGGCGCCGGTGGCCGGCACCTTCAGCGGCAGCAGCGGCGAACCGTTGCTGGTCGCATCGTTCTTCAGCAGCACGATGCTCTGGTCGGCGACCTTGCGCGCCATCGCGAGGCGGGCCGGGGTCTCGGTGACCGCCTGGTTGGCGTCGGTGTTGACGAACGTCCCCGGGGCGAGACGCTGGCGGGCCTGCTGCACCCACGGGACCTCGGAGGCGGCGTCGAACTCACCGGTCTCGATGCGCGCGGTGAACACCCGCACCAGGGCGACGTCGACGTCGTTCTCGTTGAACGTTCCGGTCTCGGTGACGATCTTCTGGCTGATCGCCGTGGGGATGGTGTTCCCGTAGCTGTAACCGTCGTGGTAGCCCTGCTGGCAGTCGAGGTCCGTGCCCGCGGTCATCGCGTAGGCGGTACGGGAGTTCTGGTCGACCGGCACCGTCGAGTTCGGCGGCGTCCAGTGGTGGCCGTTCTGCACGATGTACACGGCGTCGCAGTCGGAGGACACGAAGCCGTCGAACCCGAAGGTCTGCCGCGCGAGCGTGTCCAGCAGCGGGACGTTCACCGAGGACGGCACGCCGTTGACCTCGTTGTACGAGCTCATGATCGAGGTCGGGTTGGACTGTTGCACGATGCCCTCGAACTGCTTGGTGTAGTACTCGCGCAACGTCCGCTCGTCCATGTTCGACGAGCCGTTCAGCCGGTTGAACTCACTGTTGTTCGCGGCGAAGTGCTTGATCGTCGCGAGCGCCTTGAGGTAGCCGTCGGCCGAGGCCGGCAGCTGTCCGTTCTCGTCCTGACCCTGCAGGCCGTTGACGTACTGGCTCGCCATGGCCGCGGTCAGCGTGGGGTCCTCGCTCCACGACTCGTCGTTGCGCCCCCACCGCGGGTCGCGGGCGAGGTTGACGGTCGGTGAGTAGAAGTTCAGGTCGAGCCGGTTGTCGCGCACGATGTCGCGCGCTTCGTCGGAGACCAGCGAGGCCTCCTGGTGGACCAGGTCGGGGTTCCAGGTGCTGCCCGCCGAGAGGTCGACCGGGTAGGAGGTGGTGTTGACGAACGTCGGCGGGTTGGCGTTGTCGACCGTGCCCTCGCGGGCGACGCCGTGGGCCGCCTCGTTCCACCAGCCGTAGGCGGGGATCCCGAGGCGCGGGATGGCGGCGGCCTGGCTGCTGTCGAGCTGCTCGGCCTTCTCCGCGAGGGTGAGCCGCGAGACCAGGTCGGCGGCGCGTTCGGTGGGCGAGTACGTGCGGTCGAGGTAGATCGGCGTGGCCGCGGCGGCCACGGCCGTGCCGCCACCGCCGAAGGCGACCGCGGACAGCGTCGTCAGCGCGACTCCCGCGACGACGAGCAGAGAGGTGCGACGGTGCACAGGTGCTCCTGACAGAGGGGACGAACCGCCCGATCCGGGCGGGTCCGCTCGACGGTAGGAACCAGGTTCTGCCGCGGCAAGGCACAACCTCTCCTGAGACAGGTCCTGGTTGTGACACAGCTCGGCCGAATCGGTACGGTCCGCCGCGTGACGGGCCACGGATCGCTGCAGACGCTGCGCTCGGCGAACGTCACCGCCGTGCTCGACACCGTGGCGTCGCGGGGCGGGGCCAGCCGGGCGGAGATCGCCCGCCTCACCGGGCTCGCGCGCACCACGGTCAGCACCGTGGTCGGCGACCTGCTCGCCCAGGGGACCCTGGTCGAACGCGGGAGCCGCCCGGCCGGCTC
>CAXUNA010000024.1:0-13113 GCA_964252095.1 uncultured Jatrophihabitans sp.
TCCAGGAGAGGAAGGGTAGACGACTTGCTGCTGCGACGCCCGCGCCGGTGAGCGCGAGCGCGGTGACGCCGACGCCGAGGCGCCGGAGGAGCGTGCCGGTCATGTCAGATCCTGTCGACGGGGGGTCACCTCAGGCCAAATGTCGCTTGTGAGGTGGTTTCGGAATCGATCATGCCTGGCAAACATCTTCTACACAAGTTGGTGACCGCCGGGCAGTACGCCGCGACGCGAACGGCGGCCCGGTCCGCCGTCGCCGGGTCGCGACCGCCGTGGGCTCAGGCGGTCGAGAGCGGCTGGAAGTACCAGCGCCCGCCCTGCGACCGGTTCAGGTAGCGGTGGACGGTCGCACGGCCCTGCTCGGTCACCTGGAGATCCGGGTAGGCGTCGTGGTCGAGGTCGACCACGCTCGCGTCGAAGATCGTGAGGTCGGTGGCCGAGCGGATCACCTGGACCGCCCCGGTCCGGCCGTCGACCGCCGCGACGCCCGAGCCTCGACCCGCGTCGGTCCAGCTGACCAGGATGTCGGTGCCGCCGGCGCGGTTGAGGTCGAAGAACTGCTCGGTCGGGTTCAACGTGAAGGGGCTCGCGTACAGCTGGTGCCACGAGGTGTCGTCGCCCAGGTACGCCACGAAACCGCCGCCCTGGTCGGTGCTCTCCCAGATGTCGCCCCAGCCGTCGCCGTCGAAGTCCTGCGTGCCGATCGCGCCGGTCTCGGCGACTCCGGCGACTCCGGCGAGGTAGTCGACGTACGGCGTGCCGAAGCCTCCGACGATGCGGATGTAGGGGCCACCGCCGGACGGTCCGAACTGACGCCAGGTCAGGGCCAGCCGGTTCTGCTGGGGGGTCGGGCCCTTGAGCAGCACCGACGTGTCGGGACAGGATTCGTCCTCGCCCTTCGCCACGGTGTCGCCCAGCGGCAGGCGGGCCGTCGTCGCGGCGCCGTACCTCCCCTTCCCGACGCCGGGCCGGAACTGGTAGCCGCACACGTCCCCGGACGCCTTCGTGAAGACGCCGAGGCTGAGCTGGTCGGCGATGCCGTCACCGGTGAAGTCCGCGACCACGGCCGGGCTGCCCGAGAACGGCGGGCTGGCGGCGGAGGCCGTCGGTGCGACCGCCGTCGTGACCGCGGCGGTGGCGGCGAGCGCGGCGGTGGTGGCGCCGAGACGGCGGAGGAGGGCTCGCGTCATGTCGGTTCGATCCGTTCTGAAGCTGGCGTGTGGTGGCGGCGGGCGCGATCATGCCCCGCCAACATCTTCCTGACAAGACTGTGATGCGGAATGTTCACCTCGCGGTGTGAGAACGGCAGCCCACCGCGGCACGGACGGGTGTCCGGCCGACCGGTGACCGGGGTGCGGCGGGTCGGTCGATACCGTCGCTGCCGAGTACGTTTGTGACCCCGGTCATCGAGGAGGAGACAGCAGAGTGGCTGACACCGGTCAGACCGCAGGACCCGGCGCCACGCGCTCCTTCACCCGGGTCGCGATCGTCAACCGCGGTGAGCCCGCCGTCCGCTTCCTCAACGCCGCCCGCGAGTACAGCGCGGAGCGCGACATCCCGCTCACCACCATCGCGCTCTACACCGATGTCGACCGGCACGCCTGGTTCGTCCGCGACGCCGACGAGGCGTACCGGCTCGGCCCCGCGTCCACCACCGACCCGGAGACCGGTGCCACCCGGCTGACCTACCTCGACCTCGGGGTGCTGCGCGAGGCGCTCGTCGCCACCCGCGCCGAGGCGGTCTGGGTCGGCTGGGGCTTCGTCGCCGAGGACCCCGCGTTCGCCGAGCTGGTCCGTGACCTCGGCATCGTGTTCATCGGCCCGTCACCGGAGTCGATGCGCATGGTCGGCGACAAGATCGCCGCCAAGCAGCTGGCCGAGAAGGTCGAGGTGCCGGTCACGCCGTGGAGCGGCGGGGCGGTCCACGGTGTCGAGGACGCCGTGGGACACGGGGAGCGGATCGGCTTCCCGCTGGTGGTCAAGGCGACCTCCGGTGGCGGCGGCCGCGGCATCCGGATGGTCGAGACCCCGGCCGACCTCCCGGCGGCGTTCGAGTCGGCCCGCAACGAGGCCCGCCTCGCGTTCGGCGACGAACGCGTGTTCATGGAGTGGAAGGTCGACGGCGCCCGGCACATCGAGGTGCAGGTGGCGGCCGACGAGCACGGCGGTGCGTGGGCCGTCGGCGTTCGTGACTGCAGTGTGCAACGACGCAACCAGAAGGTCATGGAGGAATCGGCCTCCACCGCGCTGCCCGCCGACACCGAGGCCGCGATCGCCGCGGCCGGCATCCGGATCGCGCAGGCGACCGGGTACCACGGCGTCGGGACCATCGAGTTCCTCTACCTCCCCGAGCGTGACGCCTTCTACTTCATGGAGGTCAACACCCGCCTGCAGGTCGAGCACACCGTCACCGAGGCCACCACCGGCGTCGACCTGGTCAAGCTGCAGCTCGATCTCGCCCGCGGGTTCCCGTTGCCCGCTGCGACACCGCCGGCACCGCGCGGCCACGCCATCGAGCTACGTCTGAACGCCGAGGACCCGCTGCAGGGCTTCGCGCCGTCACCCGGCCGGCTCGTGGTCTTCGCGCCGCCGCAGGGTCCCGGCATGCGGGTCGACTCCGGCGTCACCGAGGGCGACGTCATCCCGCCCGAGTACGACTCCATGATCGCCAAGATCATCGCGTGGGGCCGTGACCGTCCCGAGGCGATCGCCCGCATGCGCCGCGCGCTCGGCGACACCCTCGCGCTCATCGAGGGCGGCACCACCAACCGGGCGTTCCTGCTCTCGCTGCTCGAGCAGCCCGACATCGTCGCCGGGACCATGGACACGCTGTGGCTCGACCGCACCATGGCCGCCGGCGGTTTCGCGTCCGCCGCGGGTGCCGACGACGCCCGGGCCGCCCTGCTGCTCGCCGCCATCGACACCTACCGCCTGCAACGCGACGTCGAGCGCGGGCACCTGTTCTCGACCGCGCTGCGCGGCCGGCCGGAACTGTTGCACATGGGTGCGGACACGATCGACCTGCAGTACGCGGGCCGGACCTACAGCTTCCAGGTCTGCGAGACCGCACCGGCGGCGTACCGGGTCGAGGTCGACGGTCGGTCTCTCGACGTCGAGACATTGTGGCTGGGCCGTCACCAGTTGCGGCTGCGCGCGCTCGGCCGCGACACCAAGCTGGTGTCGATGATCCACGGCGAGACCCACATGGTGGAGTCCGCGCGGGAGAGCTTCCGCATCGTGCGGGGTGACGCCGGCGTGGTGCGGGCCACGTCGCCGGGCGTCGTCGTCTCGGTCGCGGTGCGGGCGGGCGACGAGATCGCCGCCGGGCAGACCGTGCTGGTCGTCGAGGCGATGAAGCTCGAGAGCGCGGTCGTGGCGCCGGTCGCGGGCCGGGTCCGCGAGGTGCTGGTCGGCGCGAACGCGCAGGTCGACGCCGGCGACCCGCTGCTGCGGATCGACGTCATCGCCGACGACGACGGCGCCGAGGCCGTGGCCGAAGACGCCGTCTCCTTCGGGGATTTCCCGAGCGATCCGCCCGGAACCCCCGTCACCGTGCTGCGGCAACGGTTGCTCGGGTACGACGTCGCACCGTCGCAGTCGGGCGAGCTCGCCGGTCCGTGGCGCCCCGCCACCGACGCTGCCGGCATCGCGGCCGAGGACGAGGCGCTGCAGATCTTCGTCGACGTCTGCTCGGTGACCCAGCGGGTGCCCGACGGCGACGAACAGCCCGGCGGCCACGAGGCGAGCCCCGAGGACCACCTCGCCACCTTCATGCGCTCGGTCGAGCGGGCCGAGGAGGTGCTGCCGGAGAAGTTCCTGCTCCGTCTGCGGCAGGTCCTCGCCCGGTACGGCGTCACCGAACTCGAACGGGGTCCGGCCCTGGACGAAGCCGTCGCCCGCGTCTACAACGCGCGGCTCGGGCTCGCCGCGAACGCGGCGCACGTCGTCTCGCTGCTGCGTGCGCGGCTGACCGGTGCCGACGAGCTCCGCCCGCTGATGGCCGACTGGTTCGCCGATCTGCTCGACGCCGTCACGCGTGTCGCCGACGGCCGGTTCGCCGCGATCGCCGAGCTCGCCCGTGCCACCCGTTTCCGTTACGTCGACGAGCGGCTCATCGCGCAGGTCCGCGCCGAGGCCTACGCCGAGGTGGAGCAGGAACTCGGCTGGCTCGAGCACCACGCACCGGACGATCCCGAGCGTGGCGACCACATCTCGCGCATCATCGCGGTCCGGGCCGGGGTCGTCACCAACCTCGTCGAGCGCGCGTCGCACACCTCGGGCGTCGCCCGGGCGACCACCGTGCAGGCGCTGCTGTTCCGCCACTACCGGCAGCGGTTCCTCGACCACATGACCACCGTCAGCGACAGCGTCGTGCGGGCCGACTACGTGCACCCGGACGGTCGTTTCATGCGGCTCATCGGTGCCATCGGGAGCTGGGACGAGCACGAGGCCACCGTCGCCGCCGTCGCCGACGTCGTGCGTCGTCTGCCCGACGGCGACATCGTGCTCGAGCTGTTCTTCTGGCACGACGACCAGCTCGACACCACCGCCACCGAGGCCGCCGCGCGGTCGGCGCTCGACGCCGCGCACTTCGGCCGCGCGATCCGGCGGGCGGTCGTCACCACGCATCGACGCGGCGCCCAGACCGCACACCACTTCACCTACCGCCAGCCCGAGGACGAGGCCGGGAACCCCGTCGCGCGCGGCGGTTTCCACGAGGTGCGGCTCTACCGCGACCTGCACCCGATGATCGCCGACCGGCTGGAGCTGTGGCGGCTCTCGGAGTTCGACCTCGAACGGCAGCCGGCCGACGGTGGCGTGTACGTGTTCCGGGGTCGCGCGCGCACCAACCCCGGCGACGAGCGGATCTTCGGCCTGGCCGAGGTCCACGACCTCACCCCGATCACCGACGACCGCGGGCGGGTCACCGCCTACCCCGAGATCGAACGGACGTTCCTCGAGGCGGTCGGGGCGGTGCGCCGGGCGCAGCTCGACGACAACCCCCGCACCCGCCTGCTCCGCAACCGGATCACGCTCTACGTCCAGCCACCGTGGACGCTCGGTGAGGACGTCGTCCGCGAACTCGCGCGTCGGCTCGCGCGGGCGGTCCGTGGTTCCGGGCTCGAGCAGATCGTCGTGGTCGCCAAGGTCCCCGGCCGCGACGGCGCGCTGCACGACGTCGTGCTGCAGATGACCACGCCGCGCTCGGCCGGTTTCACGCTCCGCGCGACCACGCCGTCGAACGAGCCGATCGCGCCGCAGAGCCAGTACGACAACACCGTCCTGCGGTTGCGGCGGCGCGGGGAGATCCCGCCGTTCGAGCTCATCCGGTTGCTCACGCCGTCCGACGCCACCCGGTCGGACTTCCCGGTGGGGGAGTTCACGGAGTACGACCTCGCGACCTCCGAGGACCCGACCGACCGCACCCGTCTCGTGCCCGTCATGCGGCCGCCGGGACAGAACGCGGCCAACCTCGTGGTCGGTACGGTCACGAACCGCACCGACAAGCATCCGGAGGGCATGACCCGCGTGCTGCTGCTCGGTGACCCGGGTCGGTCACTGGGTTCGCTCGCCGAGCCGGAGTGCCGCCGGATCGTCGCGGCGCTCGACCTCGCCGAGGAACGGCGGGTGCCGGTCGAGTGGTACGCGGTGTCGTCGGGGGCCAAGGTCGCGATGGACTCCGGTACCGAGAACATGGACTGGACGGCGGCGGCGCTGCGCCGGATCGTCGAGTTCACCCAGGCGGGCCACGAGATCAACATCGTGGTGAGCGGGGTCAACGTCGGCGCGCAGTCGTACTTCGACGCCGAGGCGACGATGCTCATGCACACCCGCGGCGTGCTGGTGATGCTGCCGAGCGCGTCGATGGTGCTGACCGGCAAGCAGAGCCTCGACGTCTCCGGTGGTGTGTCCGCCGAGGACAACGTCGGCATCGGCGGTTTCGAGCGGGTCATGGGGCCGAACGGCCAGGCGCAGTACTCGGCGCCGGACATCGAGACCGCCTGCCAGATCCTGTTCGCCCACTACGAGCACACGTATCTCGCGCCGGGCGAGCGGTTCCCGCGGCGGCGCCCCACCTCCGACCCGGTCGAGCGCGACGTCCGGGAATCGGTGCATCCTGCAACGGAGGGTAGTGATTTCGCCACGGTGGGCGACGTCTTCTCGCCCACCGCGAACCCCGACCGCAAGAAGCCGTTCGACATCCGCGCGGTCATGGCCGCCGTGGTCGACGCCGACTCCGTCCCGCTCGAGCGCTGGGCCCGCTGGCGTGGTGCCGAGGCCGCGACGGTGTGGGACGCCCACGTCGGCGGGGTGCCGGTCGAGCTGATCGGCATCGAGAGCAAGAACCTGCGTCGCCCCGGGCCGTTGCCCGCCGACGGTCCGGAGATCTGGACGGCCGGGACGTTGTTCCCGCAGTCGTCGAAGAAGGTGGCCCGGGCGATCAACGCGGCGAGCGGGGTGCGGCCGTTGGTGGTGCTCGCGAACCTCTCCGGGTTCGACGGCTCGCCGGAGTCGATGCGGCTGCTCCAGCTGGAGTACGGCGCCGAGATCGGCCGGGCGGTCGTCAACTTCGACGGTCCGATCGTGTTCTGCGTCGTTTCCCGGTATCACGGCGGAGCTTTCGTGGTGTTCTCCAAGGCGCTCAACGCCCAGCTCGAGGCGGCCGCGGTGGTCGGGTCGAAGGCGTCGGTGCTCGGTGGCGCGCCCGCCGCGGCGGTGGTGTTCACCCGCGAGGTCAACGCGCGGGTCCAGGCCGACCCCCGCGTGGCCGATCTCGCCGCCCGGTTCGAGAACGCCCCGCCGGACCAGCGCGCCGACCTGCGGTTGCAGCTCGCCGACCTCACCACCGCCGTGCGCGGCGAGAAGCTCGGTGAGCTCGCGGCCGAGTTCGACGCCGTCCACACGGTCGAACGCGCGCAGGAAGTGGGGTCGGTCGACCACGTCGTCGCGCCGGAGCACCTGCGGCCCTACCTCGTCGACGCCCTCGAACGCGGCATGGCCCGCACGCTCGGTGCGGCCCGCGGCCGGCGTCGGGCGAACTAGGGCAGCTCAGCCGCTGCGAGCCCCGCCCGCGACGAGCATCCGCGTGAGGGGCTTGAGACTGACGCCCTCACCCATCGCCGGGTCGCGGTCCAGCAGCAGCGGGAGGTCGGCCATCAACTGCGGGTACGGCGGGTCCGACTGCCAGAACCGGCGCACGTACTCCAGCTGGCCGGTGGTGGACGAGGGCGAGATGGCACTGCCGCGCCCGTAGAAGGCGAACTTCCCGCGCGGGGTGCGGATCTTCATCGTGCCCAGCGCGGTCACCCGGACCCGGACGGCCGTGAGGGGTTCGTCGAACAGCAGCTCGCCGATGTCGCGGGTGACCCGGATCCGTCCCTCACCCACCTGCAGCAGCGCCGGCCGGCAGGCCGCGCCGTTCCAGAGGTTGGGCCGGTGGTGGGGCAGCGCGCAGAAGTCGACCCGTTCCATGCGCGAGGTGTTCCCACGATGACGCATCGGCGCGCACGGCCTACCGTCGGACGGCATGACCGACGCACTGCCCGTGGTGGTCGCGAGCGAACTCGGCACCCCCGCGGCCGACGCGGCGCTGCGCGAGGCCTCCCACCGTTCCGGGTTCTTCCACCTCGTCGACCACGGCGTCGACCCTGCGCTGTCCGCGGAACTGTTCGCTCTCGCGCGGCGGTTCTTCGCGCTGCCCGACGCCGACAAGCGCGCGGTCGAGATGCTGCGCAGCCCGCACTTCCGCGGCTACACGCGACTCGGTGGCGAGCTCACGCAGGGTCACGTCGACTGGCGGGAGCAGATCGACGTGGCGGCGGAGCGGGACGCCGTGGCGCACCCCGCGCCCGATCGGCCGTGGGACGTGCTCGAGGGCCCGAACCTCTGGCCCACCGCGCTGCCGGAGCTGCGTCCGCTGCTCGCCCGGTGGCAGGCGGCCTGCACCGACGTCGCGGGCCGGCTGCTGCACGCGTGGGCCCGCTCGCTCGGTGCGCCGGAGACCGTGTTCGACGCGACCTTCGCCGAGCGGCCGATGACCCTGCTCAAGCTGGTGCGCTACCCCGGCCGCGAGCCCGGCGAGCCCGCCCAGGGCGTCGGTGCCCACAAGGATCCGGGGGTGCTCACCCTCCTGCGGCTGGAGGAGGGGTCGACCGGGTTGCAGGTGCAACGGTCCGACGGGTCGTGGCTCGACGTGCCGCCGGTGCCCGACGCGTTCGTCGTCAACACCGGTGAGCTGCTGGAGGCGGCGACCGACGGCTACCTCGTGGCGACCAACCACCGGGTGGTGTCACCGGCCGCGGGGTCGGAACGGATCTCGGTGCCGTTCTTCTTCAACCCGCGTCTCGACGCCACCGTGCCGCGCCTGGTGCTGCCGCCCGCGCTGGCGGCGGAGGCGGCCGGGGTCACGCAGGACCCGGCCAACCCCATCAGCGCCACGTTCGGTGACAACATGTTGAAGGCCCGCCTGCGGGCCCATCCCGACGTCGCCGCTCGCCACCACGCCGATCTGGTGGCCGCCGTCACCGGGCCGTAGCAGGCGCGTGCCACGCTGGTGCGGTGATCACGCCCCGCGTCGAATCCGAGATCGGCCCGCTGCGGCACGTCGTCACCCACCGGCCCGGCCGTGAGCTCGAACGGCTGACCCCCAGCAACATCCACCGGCTGCTGTTCGACGACGTCCCGTGGGCCGGGCGGGCGCGCGAGGAACACGATGCGTTCGTCGAGGTCCTCGCCTCCCGGGGAGCGGTGGTCCACCGGTTCCGCGACCTGCTCGCCGGCGCGCTGGACACCTCCGACGGTCGCCGGTTCGTCCTCGAGCGCACCTGCACACCGGAGCGTTTCGGGGAGCAGATGGCCCACGGGATGCGGCTGTTCCTCGAGGACGCCGAGTCCGACGAGCTGGCCGGGATGCTCATCGGCGGCATCCTCAAGTCCGACCTCGGGCCCATCGCGACGCTCGGCCTGCGCTGGCAGTCGGCGGACGACGACGACCTCGTCCTGCCCCCGTTGCCGAACACGCTGTTCCAACGCGACAACGCCGCCTGGATCGGGGGCGGCGTCACCGTGAACCCGATGGCGAAGCTCGCCCGGCAGCGGGAATCGGTGCACACGCGGGCGGTCTACCGCTACCACCCGTTGTTCCGCGGCGGGCCCGGGCACTTCTACTACGGCGACGACGACAAGGACCACCGGCCGGCCACGCTCGAGGGCGGCGACATCCTGGTGGTGGCGCCGGGGGTCGTGCTCATCGGCATGGGGGAGCGGACCACCGCATCGGGCGTGGAACTGTTGGCCCGACGGATGTTCTCGGCACGCGAGGCGCAGGTCGTGCTCGCGGTCGACCTGCCCCAGGCGCGGGCGATGATGCACCTGGACACGGTGTTCACGATGGTCGACGTCGCGACCTTCGTCGCCTACCCGAACCTCGACCTCGACGCGCTGCGGGCGTGGCGGCTGACGCCCGGCACGGACGAACGTGAACCGTTGCATGTAGAAACGGTCTCGACGATCTCGGCCGCGCTCGCCGAAGCGCTGTCGGTCGACGAGGTGCGGATCCTGCGGGCGGGCGACGATCCCCGCGCCGTGGAGCGGGAGCAGTGGAGCGACGGCAACAACTACTTCGCGCTCGAGCCCGGCGTGGTCGTCGGTTACGACCGCAACGTCGTCACGAACGCGTTGCTCGAGGCGCACGGGATCGAGGTGCTCGCGGTGTCGGGCGGGGAACTCGGTCGCGGCCGGGGCGGAGCGCGGTGCATGACCTGCCCGATCGTCCGGGATCCGGTGTGAGCGTCACGGCCGCGACGCGTCGGAGCTACGACGCCGTGGCCGCGGAGTACGACGTCGCGATCGGCGACGAGCTCGAGGGCAAACCGCTCGACCGGGCGTTGCTCGACGTCGTGGTGGAGCACGCCGCCGGCGGTCCGGTGGTCGACGCCGGGTGCGGTCCGGGACACGTGGCGCAGTGGCTCGCGACGCGGGGAGCGACGACGTGCGGCGTCGACCTCTCGCCGGCCATGGCAGCGCGCGCGGTGGCGCGGGGCGTCCCGGCGGCGGCCGGTGATCTCACCGCGTTGCCGTTCCTCACCGGATCATGCGCGGCGGTCGTGTGTTTCTACGCCGTCATCCATCTGCCGGCGTCAGGGCGTGACGCCGCCTACCGCGAGTTCGCGCGCGTCCTCCGGCCCGACGGGGTCGCGCTGGTCGCCTTCCACGTGCGCACCGACGGTGTGACCGCGGGGGAGACCGTCGCGACCCGCGAGTTCTTCGGCCACGAGGTGGACCTCGAGTTCCGGTACCTCGATCCCACCGCAGAATCCGGCCGGCTGGCCGCCGCGGGCCTCGCTCCCGTCGCCCGCGTGGACCGGGCGCCGGTCCCGGGCGTGGAGCACGCGAGCGACCGCAGTTACCTGCTCGTCCGCCGCCCACCGTCCGCAGGAGACCCCCGTGAGTGACGATTCCCCCGATCGCGACGCAGTCTTCGCCGCCGTCGCCGCCCACCGCCTGCGGTTCGCGGACCTCGTCGACTCGTTGACCGCGGCCGAACTGGCCACGCCGAGCCTGTGCCAGGGGTGGACCACCCGCGATGTCGCCGGGCACCTCTCGGTCGCCATCACCGGTGCGCCGCTGCCGTTCCTCGTCGGGATGGTAAAGGCGCTGGGCCGGCCGAACGTCGCCAACCGGATCGTCGCCGTCGACGCCGCCAGGAAGCCGGTGGCCGACCTCGTCGCGTCCATCCGCCGGCACGCGACGAGTCGCTTCACGCCGCCGGTCGTCGGCCCCCGCGCCCCGCTCGCCGACGTGCTCATCCACACCGGTGACATCGCGCGCGCCGTCGGACGTCCGCACGACGCCGACCCCGATGCCGTCGCGCTGGCGCTGGACTTCGTCACCGGGCCGAAGCCGATCGGTTTCCTGCCGCCGTCGCGGCTCGCCGGGTTGTCGTTGGTGACCACGGACCTCGGTCGCAGCTGGGGTTCCGGCGCCGAGGTGACGGGTCGGGGCCTGGACCTGCTGATGGCGGTGTGCGGTCGCGGCGTCGCCCTCGACCAGCTCGCGGGTGGCGGCCTGGTGACGTTGGCGGCGCGGACCTGACAGAGTTCGTCGCGTGGACGACTCGACGCGACGACGCGTGGTGCTGACCGGTGGGGCCGGCGGGATCGGGAGCGCGATCGCGCCCGTGCTCGCCGCCCGGTGGGATCTCCGGGTCACCGACCTGCGCGAGGGCGAGGGCGTCACCGCGCTCGACGTCACCGACGCCGACGCCTGCCGCGCCGCGTTCGACGACGCGGACGCCGTGGTGCACCTCGCGGCCGATCCTTCACCCGAGGCGGGTTGGGAGCAGTTGCACGGTCCCAACGTCGTCGGCGCGCACAGCGTGGCGAGCGCCGCGGCGGCCGCGGGGGTCCGGCGGCTGGTGCTGGCCAGCAGTCTGCACACCGTCTCGGCCCTGCCGGCGGGCCGGCAGGCGCGCCGCACGGATCAGCCGTGCCCCGCGAACCTGTACGGCGCGACCAAGGCGTGGGCCGAGGCGCTCGGGTCGTGGGTGGCCGCGACGTCCACCACCAGCGTCGTCGCCGTGCGCATCGGGTGGTTCCACGACGGTGTCCCCGCCGCCGACGCGCAGTGGCCCGTCGACCGCAGCGCCTGGCTGAGTCCGCGGGACGCGGCGGAGCTGTTCCGCGCCGCGGTCGAGGCCGACGTCGAGAGTTTCGTGGTCGTCGGTGGGACGTCTGCCAACCGGTACCCGAAGGTCGACGTCGGCGAGACCGTGCGCCTGCTGGGTTACGCGCCGCTCGACGACGCGTGGGCTTGACACATACCGACATCGGTATATGTTCTGGGCATGGCCAGGGCAGCAACCACCACCGACGTGTTCGCCGCAGTCGGCGAAGCCCGTCGTCGGCAGATCCTCGACCTGCTCGCGCAGGGCGAGCGGCCGGTCGGCGACCTCGTCGCGTCGATGGAGCTCGCGCAACCGCTGGTGAGCAAGCACCTACGCGTGCTGCGTGAGGTCGGCCTGGTCGAGGTCAGGGACGCGGGCCGGCACCGGCTGTACCGCGTCAACGGTCACGCCCTGAAGCCCTTGCACGACTGGGTGCGCGGTTTCGAGGCGATGTGGCAGGAGCGCTTCGCCGCGATGGACGACGTCCTCGCGGAACTCACGTCCCCCACGGAGGAGTCGGGCGATGGAAACCACTGAACACACCGCGGTCGTGACGCTGCCGAGCGACACGACGATCCGGATCACCCGCGAGTTCGCGGCGCCGCCCGAGGCGGTGTGGCGGGTCTGGACCGAACCCGAGCTGATCAAGCGCTGGTGGGCCGGCAAGCGGGGCACGGTCGTGTCGATCGAGAACGACCTCCGCGTCGGCGGCGCCTGGCGCTACGTCATGACGGCCCACGCGGGTTTCGAGGTCGGATTCCACGGCGTGAACCGCGAACTGGTCGTGGGAGAGAAGCTCGTGTCCACCGAGGTGTTCGAGGGGATGCCCGATGCCGAGGCGCTCGACACCGCGGTGTTCGAACGGCTCGATGACGGCCGGTGCCGGCTGACCGTGCTCGTCGAGCACTCGTCGCAGGAGCACCGCGACCTCCACGTGGACTCCGGCATGGAGGGTGGCATGCAGGAGGGCCTCGACATCGTCGACGACCTGGCGGCTTCCCTGGCCTGAGACCGGGCGGGCCGTGCCCGGTACCGTCGACCGTCGTGCCCACCGATCCGCTCGCCGGCCTGCTCGAAGCGCCCGGCGTCACCGAGGCCGTCGAGTCCGCGCGCCAGGCCGTCGACGTTGCACTGAGCAACCGTGTCCTGCGCCGCGGTGGCGGGTCCCGGGTGGCGGGGGAGTCCTCGGTACGCGGCGCGATGGCCGCGGCGTGGCTGTCCGGGGCGAAGGTCTCGCTCGACGACGTGCGTGCGGGTGTGCCGACCGCGCTCGAGGACCCGATCGTGCAGGGTGCGCTGCGGGCGTACGGCGCGCTCGGTGAACTGGCGCCGACCTGGGGACCGGCGCCACGGCAGGCCATCGCCCGGCTCGACGTCCTGGCCGCGGCCGCCCTCGTCGCGTCCGACGCGCGCGGAACCCCCCGCCGCCCCCGCGTAGTGGGCGCGCGCCC